>JALFVM010000077.1 GCA_022787145.1 Lachnospiraceae bacterium
ACATGACCGCACTCGTTCGAGAGGGATATCCCAGCGCAGACATTTGGAGAAATTTTCGCAGTTTTTTCGAGCATAGCGATTGCTCGCGACGCACTGTTTGAGCACTGCGTGCGAGTTTGCGTCAAGAGCAATCCATAAGCGGCGCAGAAAAAGCAAGAAAATCGACATGCCTGCGCTGGGATATCCCTCTCGAACGAGTGCGGTCATGAAAAAACTCCGGAAGAATCTACCACCCCTGCCGATGGAAAGTGTTCTGTTGACCAGGGAAATGGTGCACATACGATTACAAACAGGAATTAATGAGGATGATTGAGAACATATAGAATCAGGAGGTGAAAACAATGACGATTACCCAGCTAAGATATGTGATTGCGATATCACAGGCGAATTCCATGAATGAGGCAGCAAGACAATTGTTTATCTCTCAGCCGAGCCTTTCTGCTTCTTTGAAAGACCTGGAGGAGGAGATTGGGATTGAGCTGTTTCGCAGAACGAACCGTGGTGTGATGGTGACACCGGAGGGCGAGGAATTTCTGGGATATGCAAGACAGGTTGTGGAGCAGTATCAGTTGATGGAAGCGCGCTATGTGGAGAAGAAAGAGATCAAGAAAAAATTCAGTGTGTCCATGCAGCACTATACGTTTGCCGTCAATGCGTTTGTCGAGATGGTAAAACAGTTTGGCATGGATGAATATGAATTTGCGATTCATGAAGAGAAAACGTATGAAGTGATTGAGGATGTGAAGAACTTCAAGAGTGAAATCGGCATTTTGTATCTGAATGATTTTAATCGGAAAGTGCTGACAAAATTGTTTCAGGAATCTGGTCTGGAGTTCCATGAGATTTTAAAATGCGGCGTGTATGTATATCTCTGGAAAGGCCATCCGCTGGCGCAGAGAGAAGAAATTGCACTGGAGGAGTTGGAGCAGTACCCCTGCCTTTCTTTTGAGCAGGGAGACTACAATTCGTTTTATTTTTCGGAGGAGGTCTTAAGCACTTATGAGTACAAACAGCACATCAAGGCAAACGACCGTGCGACCCTGCTCAATCTGATGGTGGGTCTGAATGGATTTACGCTGTGCAGCGGAATCATTTGTGAAGAATTAAATGGCTCGGAGTATTGTGCTGTAAAATTAAAGTCAGACGAAGTGATGACGATTGGCTATCTCTCACGCAAGGGAACTGCCATCAGTTCCCTTGGACAGAAATATCTGGAGGAACTGGCAAAATTTCAGAGCGCGGCACGGTTGAACTGACGAAGAAACTCCTGCACGATAAAAGCAGTCATCAGTTCAAAGCGTTCCGAAGGGGCATCAAGGCGATATCCGAGCTGTTCCTGCAGAATGCGCAGCCGATTGGTGACGGTATTTCTGTGACAGTAGCTTTGTGCTGCCACCTCTTTGACGTTTCCCCAATATTTCAGATAAAGAAACAGTGTATCAGAAAAATTGGTATTGTGCTTGTGGTCATATTCCAGCACAGCACCTAATTTTTGGTTTACGTAGCGTTCCAGAAGAGAATTGTTGTTGATTTCCAGAAGAAGTTTGAAAAAATCCATGCCTTTTGAGGTCTGTGAATCCATAAAAATGCGGTTGTAGTAATCTTTTGTAAGGTCATAAATATGGATATGCCAGGGCATGATAAACAATGGAAACGCATGTTCGTTGCAAAAATTTAAAATGGCAGGTGTCAGATCCGATTGAAAAATATGTTTTCCAACATTCAGAATCAGGCCGCAGGTATGCCTGCTGCAGAGTACCTGGATAAAATGTAAAAGCCAATCCTCGGTATGATCGTAGAGTGCTCCGGTGGAGATAATCAGCTCTCCGTTTCTTAAAAAAGTTTCATTTGTCTGGTCTTCTGCTACATATACCCAGTTCATCTCACGGTCTAAGCCGTTTTCTCCTGCGAGGAGCTGCAGCTGATATTTTTTTCCTGTTTTTTCATAAAGGTCTGTTAAACGAATTGACATAGTTCTTCTCCATAGATGTATGATGATTTATTATAGCACAAATTGTGCATGCGGCACAATAACAGTGCAAAACATTGTGCATGGAATCTCTTGTAAAAGAAGAACATTTGTTTTATCATAGAGGACAAGACAAGGGCGTCAGGTATCACAGTGTTGATATTTGGCGTTTTTTTATGAAAGAATTATTTTTTGGAGGTTGAAGATATGTTAAGAGAAGATTTACCAAAAATTATTACAGATACACTTCCTGGACCGAAGGCACAGGCAATTATTGACCGCAGAGCAAAAGCAGTTCCGAATGCGATTCGCTGTGGCTATCCAGTTGTGATGGATCACGCAGAAGGCGCAATGATTGAAGATGTAGATGGAAACAAGTTCCTTGACTGGATTGGCGGTGTTGGCGTTTTGAACATCGGTCACTGCCATCCGGAGGTTGTAGAAGCTGTCAAAGCACAGGCAGATAAATACTTCCACGGTATGTTCAATGTAGTGACACACGAAGGATATGTAGAACTGGCTGAAAAGCTTGCCTCTATTGCTCCGGTAAAAGGTGAGCATGCAAAAGCATACTTTACAAATAGCGGTGCTGAGGCAGATGAGAATGCAGTAAAAATTGCGAAAGCCTTTACAAAGAGACCAAACATTATTGTATTTTCCGGAGCGTTCCACGGACGTACACTGCTGACGATGTCCATGACTTCCAAGAAAGCGTATGCCGTTGGTATGGGACCATTCCCAGATGGTATTTTCCGTGCACAGTTCCCGTATTATTACAGAAATCCGGCAGGAATGCCAGCGGATAAAGCATGTGACTATTATCTGGATTCCATCAAAGCAGTATTTGAGCAGTGTGCACCTGCAGATACGATTGCTGCAATCGTGGTAGAGCCATTACAGGGTGAGGGCGGATTTATTCCTGCACCAATTGAGTGGATCAAAGCCGTAAGACAGATCTGTGACGATAATGGCATCATGCTGGTTGCCGATGAAGTACAGTCTGGCTTTTGCAGAACAGGAAGAATGTTTGCAACAGAGTACTGGAAAGAGGCAGGCGTAGAGCCGGATATCATTGCAACAGCAAAATCCATCGCAGCAGGTGTTCCTCTTTCTGCAATCATTGCAAGAGATGAGATTATGGATGCTCCGGCACCGGGAACCATCGGTGGAACATTCGGCGGAAATGCACTTGCCTGTGCAGCATCCTTAAAAACAATCGAGGTGATGGAGCGCGACAATCTGGCAGGACGTTCTCTGGAAATCGGTGAGAAAGTAACGAAACGCTACAATGAGATGAAAGAGAAATACGAGTGCGTCGGAGATGTGCGTGGTCTTGGCGGTATGATCGGTATTGAGTTTGTAAAAGACAAAGAATCCAAAGAGCCGGACGCAGCGCTGACTTCTGCAATCATCAATGAGTGTGCGGCAAATGGTCTTTTAGTAGAGGGCGCTGGTACTTATAACAACGTCATTCGTTTCCTTGCTCCTCTTGTTATGACGGATGAACAGTTAGAAGCCGGTCTTGATATCTTTGAGGCAGCGGTAGCAAAATGTGCAAATTAAATCGTTAGCAGTAAAAAAATAGATTAGCACACAATTCCAATATAATGGACAAAAAGAAATAGAAAAGAACCAAAAAAGAAATAAAAAAAGATAGTTGACACTTTATCAGATGTGTGGTACAGTAAAGTTGTTCAAAATATTGCACAATTGATGACGAGGGCGTCAGATATCCGAAAGGAATCTGGCGCTTTTTTGCATTATTTTTTATAAGAGGAGGAAAAAATTATGAAATTAAAAGACACAGGACTTACCGCACAGGACATTAAGGACAAAGTAAATAAATATATGATAGAGACGTATGAGCGTTTCGATTTCCTTGCAGAGACCGCAAAAGATCAGTATATCTACGATGAAAATGGAGAGCCTTATCTGGATTTCTATGCAGGTATTGCCGTAAACTCAGCAGGTAACTGCAATGAGAAGGTAGTAAAGGCTGTTCAGGATCAGGTTGCAGATATTATGCATACATTTAACTATCCGTACACGATTCCGCAGGCACTGCTGGCTGAAAAAGTATGTACCACAATCGGAATGGACAAGATTTTCTACCAGAACTCCGGTACAGAGGCCAATGAGGCTATGATTAAAATGGCCCGTAAATATGGTATTGAAAAATATGGCCCGAATAAATATCACATTGTAACTGCAAAGATGGGATTCCATGGAAGAACCTTTGGTGCAATGTCAGCAACCGGTCAGCCGGGCAATGGATGCCAGATTGGTTTCGGACCTATGACATATGGTTTCTCCTATGCACCATACAATGATCTTCAGGCATTTAAAGATGCATGTACTGAGAATACAATCGCAATCATGATTGAGCCGGTACAGGGCGAGGGTGGCGTGCATCCTGCCACACAGGAATTTATGACAGGTTTAAGAGAATTCTGTGATGAAAACGGAATGCTCCTTCTGATTGATGAGGTTCAGACTGGATGGTGCAGAACCGGTGCCGTTATGAGTTATATGAACTACGGAATCAAACCGGATATCGTATCTATGGCAAAAGCGCTTGGCGGCGGTATGCCGATCGGTGCCATCTGTGCAACAGAAGAAGTGGCAAAAGCCTTTACACCAGGTTCTCACGGAACAACCTTTGGCGGTCATCCTGTCTGCTGTGCAGCAGCACTGGCAGAGGTCAATGAACTGCTTGACAGAGACCTTGCAGGAAATGCCAAAGAAATGGGGGCTTACTTTATGGAGAAGTTAAATACACTTCCTCATGTAAAAGAAGTCAGAGGACAGGGTCTTCTGGTCGGTGTGGAATTTGACGACACCATCTCCGGAGTAGAAGTCAAACATGAGTGTATCCACAGAAGACTGCTGATCACAGCAATTGGAGCACATACAATCCGAATGATTCCACCTCTTATGATCACAAAAGAGGACTGCGACAAAGCAGTAGAGATCATCAGAGCATCTGTGGAAGCATTAGCATAAGAAAGAAACAGACAAGGGAGTCTGACAGCAATGTCGGATTCCCTGTTTTTATGGAAGAAACAGGGGAAATGAGAGGAGTTGTTATATGAAGAAACAGTTTGTAATTTCGGTGGGTTGCGAATATGGATGCCTGGGACCGGAAATCGGAAAGAGAATCGCCAAAGATCTTGGAATTGCTTATTATGACAGAGCTTTGATCGATGAGATTATTGAGGAAGCCGGATTTTCCAAAGATCTGGCAGAAAAGGCAGAAGCCGGTGTCGATATTCGTGGTAAATCTACAAAATCTGCGTTAGCAGGAGGTCCGACAAAATACGCAAACCTGACAAAACGTATGGTTTACATTCAGTCAGAGACAATTAAAAAACTCGCAGCGAGAGGCTCTTGTGTTTTCATCGGAAGATGTTCCGATCATATTCTGAGAGACCAGGATAACTGCCTGAACGTATTTATTTATGCGCCGGACGAAGTGAGAATCAAAAATGTTATGGAAGCACACAATCTGTCTCGTGATGATGCAGTCTTGCTGATTCAGAAGAATGATGAAATGCTTCATGCAAGATATAAACAGATGACAGGAACCTACCGGGGAGATCGACATAACAGACATCTGATGATTGATTCTAACCTTCTGGGACTGGATGGAACAGTGAAACTGATTGAGCAGGTTGCAGCTCAGGTATTTGGCGGAGAGGAGTGATGATTATGGAAACAAAGAAATCTTCAGAATTTGACAAAGTATTAGGTGCATGGGATATCCTGGTCATCGCTTTTGGTGCTATGATTGGCTGGGGCTGGGTAGTATCCTCCGGTGACTGGATTAAGACAGGCGGTGTTGTAGGTGCAGCACTTGGTTTCGTAATTGGCGGAATTATGGTATTCTTTGTAGGTCTTACCTACGCTGAGCTGACAGGTGCTATGCCGCAGTGTGGTGGTGAGCACGTATTCAGCCACAGAGCATTGGGACCGATGGGATCGTTTGTTTGTACCTGGGCGATTATCTTAGGTTATGTCGGCGTTGTATGTTTCGAGGCCTGCGCATTGCCTACGATTATTACATACATTTATCCGCCATTCTTAAAAGGATATCTGTATACGGTAGCCGGTTTTGATATTTATGCATCCTGGCTGGCGGTGGCCGTGATCGTATCCATTTTTATGACATATATCAACATTCGTGGCGTAAAAACAGCGGCGATTTTGCAGACAATCTTAACTGTCATCATCGGAGGTGTCGGAATTATCCTGATTGCCGCTTCCGCGATTAATGGTGATATGTCCAACTTGAATGGTCAGTATTTTGTGGGTGATTCTACAGGAAGTATCATCAAAACTGTTTTAACCGTAGCAGTTGTAACACCATTTTATTTTATCGGATTTGATGTTATCCCTCAGGCTGCGGAGGAGATCGATGTGCCGCTGAAAAAGATTGGAAAAATTCTGATTCTTTCAGTTGTCATGGCAGTTGTTTTCTATGCATTGATTATTTTGGCAGTTGGACATGTGTTAAATCCGGCTGAAATTGCTGCTTCTCAGAGCGGAACAGGTCTTGTGACTGCGGATGCGATGGGAAAAGCCTTCAATTCTACGATTATGGCAAAAGTAATTATTATTGGTGGTATGTGTGGTATTGCCACAAGCTGGAACTCTTTTTTGATGGGCGGAAGCCGTGCGATGTATTCTATGGCAGAATCTTATATGATTCCATGTGCATTTGCAAAGCTTCATCCAAAATACAAAACACCGGTCAATGCACTTTATCTGATTGGAGCACTTTCCATTCTTGCACCTTTTGCAGGAAGAAAGATGTTGGTATGGATTGTAGATGCAGGTAACTTTGGCTGCTGTGTGGCTTACTGCATGGTTTCTATCTCTTTTCTCATCTTAAGATCAAAAGAGCCGAATCTGGAAAGGCCTTATAAAGTTAAAAATTATAAATTTGTCGGTGCTATGGCTGTATTGATGTCAGGATTTATGGTTGCCATGTATATCATTCCTGGTTCCAGTGCTTCTCTGGTATGGCAGGAGTGGCTGATGGCAGGCGGCTGGTGTGCACTTGGATTTGTATTTTGTGTGGTATGTAAGAAGAAATACAAAGAAAAATTTGGTATTCTTGTAGAGATTATCTCTGATGAGGACGCTGCTGCACTGCAGTCTAGTGATGAAGAAATTTCTGCTGCACTGGATGTTGCAATTGATGCAGCAATCAATAAAATTTTGTCACAAAGAAAAGTTATGGTACAATAATAAAAAAGAAACAGGGGGATTGAGTGAAAATGAATTTCAATTATTATTTACCGGTAAATGTTGTATTTGGATGCGGAAAAGTCAAAGAAGTAGGTGAGATTGCCAAGCCTTATGGAAAGAAAGCTCTGATCGTAACCGGAAAATCCAGTGCGAAAAAATCAGGACTCTACGATAAAGTAAAAGACAGTCTGTCTGCTGCGGGAATTGAGAGTGCATTGTTTGATAAAGTATCTCAGAATCCGCTTACCACAACGGCAATCGAAGGCGCAGAATTTGCGAGGGAAACAGGCGCTGACCTGGTTGTAGCCATCGGCGGCGGAAGCATTATGGACTGTGCAAAATCCATTGCTTTTTTGGCTGTCAATGACGGAGATATCAACGACTACATTTTCAACAAAAAGAAAAGCGACAAGGCGCTGCCGATCATTTTGATTCCGACGACCTGTGGAACAGGTTCGGAGGGAAATGGTTTTGCAGTATTGACAAACCCGGAAAATGGAGACAAAAAATCTCTGCGCTGCAACGCGATTATCGCAAAAGCATCCATCGTAGATCCGGAATGTATGATGACAATGCCGAAAAAAGTTCTGGCTTCCGTTGGCTTTGATGCACTCTGCCACAGCATAGAGGCTTATACTTCAAAAATTGCACAGCCATTTACGGATGCACTGGCACTGTATGCGATTGAACTGATTGCAGACAGTCTGGTAGATTTGTACAACGGTTCCGAGGATGTAGAAAAATGGGAAAAAATCACGATTGCCAGCACGATCGGCGGTATGGTCATCAATCAGGCCGGAGTTACTCTTTCCCATGGAATGGAGCATCCGGCATCCGGACTCAAAGACATCGTTCATGGTCATGGACTTGCTGCACTGACACCGGTGATCATCGAGGCTTCCTACAAAGGCGATGAATACAAATTTGGAAGAATCTCGAAACTGCTGGGCGGAACAGATGCGTCCGACTGTGCAGAGCAGGTGAAAAAATTACTTGCACAGATTGATATGACACTGAAGTTATCTGATCTTGGACTTGCAGAAGAAGACATTCCATGGATGGCAGAAAACTGTATGAAAGTTTCTGCAGCAGGTGTGGCAAATAATCCGGTTGTCTTTACCCAGGAAGAGATTGCGGAAATTTACCGCAAAGCAATGTAATAGGTATCTATTCTTATATTTCTCACATAAAAACTGCCACGAAGGTGGCGGGACAGAGGGGATGGTTTTGCAAAACCGTCCCCTTTTGTTCTGCTCTTTTTCTCGTCCGGCAACGTTTTCTTTGATATAGAATAAAGCTATAACTAGTAGTTTGTTTTATGTATTTGCATATTACCGAGTGAAATGATATACTTTAAAACATCAAAGGAAGAACAAAATCTTCCAAAGCAAGAATCACAAAGCAAATGAACGAATGAAAATATAGAAGTTAACAGGAGGAATTTATTATGAGTAAGAAAACACGTGCCGAAAGAAATCTTAAATTTGAAACATTACAGTTACATGTAGGTCAGGAACAGCCGGATCCGGTTACCGATGCAAGAGCCGTACCGATTTATCAGACTTCCTCATATGTATTCAGAAACAGTGACCATGCAGCCGCAAGATTTGGACTCAGCGATGCAGGAAATATCTATGGAAGACTGACAAACCCGACAGAAGATGTTTTTGAAAAACGTATTGCAGCTCTGGAAGGCGGTGTGGCAGCACTTGCCGTTGCATCCGGTGCGGCAGCAATCAGCTACACAATCCAGAACCTTGCACAGGCAGGAGATCACATCGTAGCAGCCAAAAACATTTACGGCGGAACTTATAACCTGCTGGCACATACACTTCCAGCGTATGGAATCACAACAACCTTTGTAGATCCATTCAACTATGACGAAGTAGAAAGTGCTATTCAGGAAAACACAAAAGCAATCCATATAGAAACTCTTGGAAATCCGAATTCTGATGTGGTAGATATTGAAAAACTGGCACAGATTGCACATGCACATAAAATCCCGCTCGTTGTAGATAACACATTTGCAACACCATACCTGGTTCGCCCGATTGAGTACGGTGCAGATATCGTCGTACATTCCGCTACAAAATTCATCGGCGGACATGGAACAACTATCGGTGGTGTGATTGTTGACAGTGGAAAATTTGACTGGGAAGCAAGTGGAAAATTCCCGTCACTGACAGATCCAAACCCAAGCTATCACGGAATCAGCTTCACAAAAGCAGTAGGTGCAGCAGCATTCGTTACAAAGATTCGTGCAATCCTTCTTCGTGATACAGGCGCAACACTTTCTCCGTTCCACGCATTCATTTTCTTACAGGGACTGGAAACTCTGTCACTGAGAGTGGAACGCCATGTGAAAAATGCACTGAAGGTGGTAGAATACCTGAACAATCACCCTCAGGTAGAGAAAGTAAATCACCCGTCCGTTTCCAACGATCCGCAGCAGCAGGAATTGTATAAGAAATACTTCCCGAATGGCGGTGGTTCTATCTTTACCTTTGAGATCAAAGGCGATGCACAGAAAGCGAAAGATTTTATTGACAACCTCGAACTCTTCTCCCTGCTGGCTAACGTGGCAGATGTAAAATCCCTCGTTATTCATCCTGCAACTACCACACACAGCCAGTGCACAGAAGAGGAACTGCTTGACCAGGGTATCAAACCAAATACCATTCGTCTTTCTATCGGAACAGAGAATATCGACGATATTATTGAAGACCTGGAAGAAGCATTCAAAGCAGTACAGTAAAACATAAAAAATAAAAAAATTAAACAGACCTCCGCGAAAATGTGAAAAATAGCAGCCCTCTTGTGAGAAGTAGCTTACTTCCCAAGAAGGCTGTTTTGTTACTGCTTACAAGCTGCTATTGACTTTGCAGGAAGTCAATAGCTTTGATAGAATATAATCGTATCTTTTGAAAAAGTGCAAAAATTGTCGAAAAAAGAAAAGTTTTTGCTATCAAGTGCATAAACTTGATTTTTTGAACCTTTTATGCTATACTCAATTCAGCCAAGGAGGTGTGAACCTATGATTGATACGCATGAATTGAAAAAAAGAGATTTGTACTTGAAAAAAATCATAGCTTTCAGAGATACGGAGCCTGTTAAAGTAGTTACCGGCATCCGTCGCTGCGGCAAATCCAGCTTACTGAAGCTGATGGTAGCACATCTGAAAGAGACAGGCATAGCCGATGAGCAGATCATTGAAATGAATTTTGAATCCCATGAGTTCAAAAGAATGTCTGCGGATGATTTCTATGAATATGTAAAAGCCAAAGTTATCCCTGAAAAGAGAATGTACCTGTTCTTTGATGAGTTGCAACGAATTGATAAGTGGGAAGATACTGTCAACTCTTTCCGAGTGGATTTCAACTGCGATATTTACATCACCGGCTCTAATGCGTACTTGCTTTCTTCTGAATATTCCACTTATTTATCTGGAAGATGTGTAGAAATCAAAATGCTGCCGCTGTCTTTCAGCGAGTTCCTGTATTTCCATGATTTTGAGGTAAAAGAAACCAAGAGCGCCCTTGGTGGCACAAGACTCCAGGCATTTGACAAATCCGGTGAACGTTATGAACTCCGAGAAGTTTTTGATGCCTATATGCGATTTGGCGGTATGCCGGGTATCGCAGATGTGGGTCTGGATCAGGAAAAAGCATTGGTACTGCTTGATGGTATCTATTCTACCGTTATTGTCCGAGATATTCTGGAACGAGAAAAGCGCCGTGGGCAGAGACAAATCACAGATCCGATTTTGCTCCGTAAGATTATTCTGTTTCTTGCAGATAATATCGGCAGCAGCGTTTCCGTTTCGTCCATCGGTAACACTTTGGTCAATGAAGGTCTGTTGGAGGACGGCAAAAGAAAAGGAGCACCCAGCGCACACACGGTTCAAGCTTATGCTAATGCGCTGCTGGAGGCCTACTTCTACTATGATATAAAGCGTTTCGATATTAAGGGCAAAGAATATCTCCGAACCCTTGGAAAATATTATATCGTAGATATTGGTCTGCGAAACTACCTGCTTGGATTCAGAAATCGTGACAGCGGCCATGCGATTGAGAACGTGGTGTACTTTGAACTGCTACGCAGAGGATATGATGTAGCAATCGGAAAGGTAGACAATACCGAAGTGGATTTCATAGCCACGAAAGCAGACGATAAGCTGTATGTACAGGTTACAGAATCTATGACAAGTGAGGAAGTTCGCCGCCGTGAGCTTGCTCCGTTGCAGAAAATCAATGATAACTATGAAAAAATCGTGTTGTCACTTGATCCCGGTCTTGATGCTTCCTATGATGGCATTAAGTCTTTGAACCTGATCAACTGGTTATTATTATAGCACTTCAAACTTTTAAATCAGTGGGACGAACCAAATATTATTCTTCATGGAGTTCCGCAAAGAAAGTGAAAATAAGCAGATAAAGATTATAGCAGTTCAAGAAAATATTGTATCCAATGTTTCAGTAGTTGTTATTTTTCTTCTTTTCTTATATAATAAAGACGTTGCAAAAGAAGTAAGTATACGAATAGATTCCCGTGTGCCGACAGATTCATATTCCGGCACAGCGGGAATATAAGAAAGGCAGAATAAAATGAGAAAATTATGGAAAAAGCTTGTTGTCGGTGCGGCAATGTGTATTTTGACAATAACGACTGCCATTGCGCCTGTTCAGGCGGCGGTGGAGAACGGAACTTCCTACGCGATTGAGAGTAACAGCATCGCAAACTGGCCGCAGATGGGAGATATGTATTCAGAGGCGGCAGTGCTGATGGATGCAGATACGGGAGCTGTGCTGGTCAATAAAGGAATGTATGAGGCGCGTTATCCGGCGAGTATCACAAAGGTTATGACGACGCTGCTTGCACTTGAGAACAGCAAGATGACAGATGAGGTGACGTTTACAGAGGAAGGTCTTACACGTATAGTGGAGGGCACAAACATTGACTCGCAGGTAGGTGAAGTGCTCACCATGGAGCAGGCGCTGAATATCGTGATGATGGTATCGGCCAATGAAGTGGCTGCTCAGGTTGCCATTCAGGTTGCCGGATCGGAAGCTGCATTTGCCGAGATGATGAACCAGAAAGCAGCGCAGCTTGGATGCAAAAACACGCATTTTAACAACGCCAGTGGTCTTCCGGATGAGAATCATTACACCTGTGCTTACGATATGGCATTGATTTTTCAGGAAGCTCTGAAAAATGAAGAGTTCAGAAAAATCATAGAGACAAGGACATACACACTTCCTGCTACAAACAAACACGCGGAGCCAAGAGCATATTCCACACATCTGCCTCTTGTTTCCCAGGCGGCACCGGAATATTACGCAGATTGCATCGGTGGAAAGACAGGAGTAACAATGGTGTCATTGAATACGCTGGTGACGGCAGCAGAAAGAGATGGAAAGACTCTGATCGCGGTAGCACTTCGTGCGGATCCGGGGCAGGTTTGTGCCGACTCCACCGCCATGTATGAGTATGGATTCAACAATTTTACAAAACTGGAACTGGATGGCGGTTCTGCGATGGTTCCAAACGGTGTGACGGAGGCGGATTTACATACAACGAATGAGAATCGTGACGGCGTGCTGCTGAACCATTATTACTATGGAGATAAGTATGTAGGAACTGCCGAGGTTGAAGTTCCTCAGGAGACGGAAGCTCCCGTAGAGGAAGAAGCTGAAGAACTGCCGGAAGAGGACACGCAGATTGCTGAGGAGGCAGTCAGTGATTCCGTATTTGGCAATCCGATGCTGGAGCACAAAGGCTTTGCCGTGACGGTTGGTGTGCTGGTAGGTCTGATCGTTCTGGGAATTCTTTCTATTTTTATCACATTGCTGACCAGAAGACGTTAAAAAGTAAAAAACTGTCAGAAATCACACTTGACAGTTAGGCTCGACTATTGTAATATATTCCATAAGCAAAGGCGCCCGAATCGAAATCGGGCGCTTTTTGAATTTATATAGCCTTGAAAGGGTTCGGGGGAACTTTTTCAGACATTGGAACAAAGATGTTCTTTTTCGTGATGAACGGGGAGAGTATCTTTTTTTATTAGAAATTGAAGAAAGAGGTGGGAGTATGAATGAATTAATGGAGCATACACAGGAAATTAATAATCTTTTATCCAGATATGGTGTGAAATTTGGCATTTATAAAAACAACACGTTCCATGAGCAGTTGTTTCCGTTTGATGCCGTGCCGAGAGTCATCACCCATGAGGAGTATGTGAAGCTGGAAAAAGGACTGATCCAGAGAGTGGATGCGCTGAATCTGTTTTTGAAGGACATCTACACAGACAAAAAAATCATCAAAGATGGCATTGTGCCGGAGGACTTTGTGTTCCTTTCTTCCGGCTATCTCCCTCAGTGTGAGGGGATTGTTCCGCCAAAGGGAATTTTCAGCCATATTTCAGGAATTGATCTTGTACAGGCAAAAGACAAATCCTGGTACATACTGGAGGACAACCTGCGCGTACCTTCCGGCGCGTCGTATCCGCTGATTGCAAGAGAATTGTGCAGAAGAGCTTCTCCGAAAACATTCCGAAACAATAAAATTGTAGACAACAGAAATTACCATAAGCTTCTGCGCAGTACGATGGAAAATGTCAACTGTGGAGGTATCTCCGTCATTATGACACCGGGACGTTACAACGCGGCATATTTTGAGCATTCGTATCTCGCAGAGCGAAGCGGCTGTGTACTTGCAATGTGCAACGATCTGTTTGTGGAGAAAAATCGTCTGTATTATCGCGATTATAAAGGGGATAAACAGCAGGTGGGTGCAATCTATCGAAGAATTTCCGATGAATACCTCGATCCTCTCACCTTCTACAGTCAGTCACTGATTGGTGTGCCTGGAATTATGGATGCCTACCGTGCCGGAAATGTAGCAATCATCAATGCCCCTGGAAATGGCGTGGCAGACGATAAGGGTATTTATTATTTCGTGCCGAAGATGATTAAGTACTATCTTGGTGAAGAACCAATCCTTAGGAATGCACCAACATATCTGCCATTCTATGAAGAGGACAGAAAATATGTATTGGAGCATCTTGACAAACTGGTTATTAAAGATGTTGCAGAGGCTGGCGGCTATGGCGTTGTTTTTGGAAGCGATCTTTCCAAAGAACAGCTGGAGGATATGAAGAAACTGGTCGAGAAAGAATCCAGAAGATTTATCGCACAGGAGGTCATTGATTTCCTGGATTTGAAGATTATGGATGAAGATGGTGCACTGGTGCCGAGAAAGGCAGACCTTCGTGCATTTGTATTGAGTGGAGAGGCAACAAAAGTATGGCCGAGCGGTCTTACCAGATTTTCCAGAAATCCGGATTCATTTGTTGTAAACTCATCACAGGGAGGAGGATTTAAAGACACATGGGTATTATCTCAGTAGAAAAAGCGGATCATCTGTTCTGGCTTGGAAGATATACAGAGCGTGTATTTACCACGCTTCGTAAATTCTTTCATGTATATGACAATATGATCGATACACAGGAAATAGAACGTTTATATGGAGAGTATTGTGAGAGACTTTCCATTCCAAATATTTACACGGCAGATACATTTGTGCAGAAGTATTTGTTTGACGAAGAAAATCCGGATTCCATGCGTGCCAACATGGAACGGGCTTATGACAATGCGGTCGTGCTTCGTGACGAATTAACAAGTAATGCATTGGCCTATATACAATTGTCGCTGGATGTGTTAAAATCAGCAGAAGGAAAGGGCGCGCCTATTTTTAAGCTTCAGCCGGTGATTGATTATCTGTTTGCTTTTTGGGGATGCATTGATGATTATGTAGAAAACGAAGAGTGCAGAAATATCCTCAAGGCTGGAAAATATCTGGAACGCCTGGACTTGTATTTGCGTCTGGAATATCATACAAAAGATATTGAGAAGGAATTCTGTAAGCTGGAGAAACGTCTGGTAAAATCAGGACTTCCCGTAAATACAAAAAAATTAAACCGTCTTAAAGCAATTATTGCCAAAGAGGAGGAATGGAGCAGCTGCTATTTCGAGGCATTAAGCTGCCTGGGCGGAATTCTTGAGGTGATGTAAAACAATGAGAAAACTGCGATTTTTATACCGCACGATTCTGAAATTTGATGCGCCGGTGCGCGGACATTCCTTTGCCATTCGCTGTATCCCGCCAACGAATCAGGTGCAGCAGGTAAATATTGAGGAACGTTACGTGACTCCGGCGGACTGTATCAATGAAGTAACGGATGGATTTGGAAATCTCAGATATGTGGGAAGAATCAACGATTATCATACCGGTTTTGAATATGGGGTGAGGGGGACAGCTGTTGTACAGTCGATGCAGGTGCAAAAAGAACCGTTGCACGGCATGTACAAATATCCTTCCGCCTTTACCGGTTTTGCCCCGTCAATCAGAGCGTTTTATGAAAGTCTTACTGTTCCAGAGGGCGATGCATTGTCAAGGGCTGTTTTTCTGATGCATGCACTGTATGAGACGATGCAGTACGAGTCGGGAAGCACCAGCATTTACACGACGGCAGGAGAAGCTTTTGAAAAACGAAAAGGCGTGTGTCAGGATTATGCACATATCCTGATTGCTCTTTGTAAAATGGCCGGCATTCCTGCCAGATATGTGGTGGGGATGATGATCGGAGAAGGTTATACCCATGCATGGGTGGAAATCTATACGGGAGAAGGCTGGTATGGACTGGATCCGACCAACAATCTTCACATTGATGATTACTATATTAAAATTGCTCACGGCAGAGATTATGCGGACTGTATTGTGGACCGGGGGATTTTTAACGGTTTTACGAATCAGGAGCAGGAGATTATCGTGAGCGTGGAGGAAATCTCATGATTGAGAATGTAGTATCTATAGAATTGCCTGTAGATGAGAAATTACTGATTCAGAAAAATAGAATGGAGCCTCTGGAGATGACGGGCTCTGAAAAACGAATTACGATTGTAACAGGAACACATGGAGATGAGCTTGAAGGACAGTTTGTATGTTATGAAATCCTGCGTCGTATCCGTGAACATATGGAATGCCTTCATGGAATCGTGGATGTATTTCCGGCATTTAATCCTCTTGGAATTGATTCAATTACAAGGGGAATTCCCATGTTTGACCTGGATATGAACCGGATTTTTCCCGGAAATCCAAAGGGAAATCTGCCGGATTATCTGACGGCACAGCTGGTAGATGACATTGTCGGATCGGATCTGTGTGTGGATATTCATGCGAGCAATATTTATCTTCAGGAAGTGCCGCAGGTGCGCATGAGTGAGATTACGCAGGAGAAGCTGATGCCCTTTGCAAAAGAAATCAATGTTGATTTTGTCTGGGTGCATCCGTCTGCAACTGTTTTGGAATCAACGCTGGCGCACAGTTTGAATATGCTTGGTGTTCCGACGCTCGTTGTCGAGATGGGTGTGGGAATGCGCATTACAAAAGAATATTGCTACCAGCTGGTAGAGGGAATTTTCCATACAATGAAAATAATGGGAATCTGGAGTGGTGAGACAAAGCCTGTGCGCGAGCCGATTGTCTCCCGTGATGGAGAGGTTGGTTTTGTCAATGCAGAGGCGTCCGGAATTTTTGTACCGAAGGTTCCGATTTGGACGTATGTGGAGGAAGGAGAGCACATCGGTGATATTTTGAATCCGCTTACGGGACTGATTGAACATCGTGTTGAGTCACCGTGTTCCGGTATGTTGTTTACGGTGCGTGAATATCCGATTGTGTATCATGGATCGCTGATGGCGAGAGTTCTGGGAGGTGTGCGTGCATGAGAAAAGAAGTGATTTATTCCCTGAAAGCGCCTTACAGAGATGAACTGCGCATCAGTGGCTATTATTTTGGCTCCGGCGAGAAGTCAGTCTGCATTGTAGGTGCTATTCGCGGAAACGAGGTACAGCAGCTTTATATCTGCTCTCAGCTAATCAAAGCATTGAAGGAGTTGGAGGCTCACGGTCACATTGTACAAAACAATGAGATTCTGGTGATTCCTTCTGTCAATCATTATTCTATGAATATCGGAAAACGTTTCTGGGCGGTGGACAATACAGATATCAACCGTATGTTTCCGGGTTATGACAGAGGCGAGACGACGCAGAGAATTGCGGCTGGTGTATTTGATAAGGCACAGCATTATAATTATGGAATTCAGTTTGCAAGTTTTTATATGCCCGGTGATTTTGTGCCGCATGTGCGAATGATGGAGACAGGATACCAGAGTCCGAGTCTTGCGAATTTGTTTGGTCTTCCCTATGTGGTGATCCGAAAGCCAAAGCCAATCGATACGACAACCTTGAATTACAACTGGCAGCTTTGGGATACGAATGCATTTTCGGTTTATACCAATGAAACAGACCTTATAGATGAAAAATCTGCAAAACAGGCAGTATCTGCTGTGTTAAGGTTCTTGACGAGAATGGGTATTATTCGTTATAATTGTCATAGTGGTTACATCGCAAGCGTGATTGAAGAAGAAGAACTTACCACTGTCCATGCGAACGCAGGCGGAATTTTCCGCAGGAAGAAATTTCCAGGACAGGAGGTTCATCACGGAGAAGTTATCGCAGAAATCTTAGACCCTTACGAAGGGGTTGTGAAAGCACAGGTGCTGTCCCCAACAGATGGCGTAATCTTTTTCTCTCATAAGAAACCACTGGTGATGGAGCATGATGTGGTATGCAGAATTATCAGAAGGCTCCACGAATAATTCATAATCGAAGGGAGAAAAAACAATGAAAGTAGTAGCAACAAACAACGCACCGGCAGCAATCGGACCATATTCTCAGGCAATGATCCTGAACGATGTATTATTTACATCCGGCCAGATTCCGATCAATCCTGCAACAGGCGAGATCGAGGGAACTGATATCCAGGCACAGGCAGAGCAGGTGATGAAAAACCTGGGCGCAGTTCTGGAAGCAGCAGGCACAAGCTTTGAAAATGTAGCAAAGACAACCTGTTTCCTGGCTGATATGGCAGATTTTGCAGCATTTAACGAAGTGTATGCAAAATATTTTATAAACAAACCGGCACGTTCCTGTGTTGCAGTAAAAACACTGCCAAAGAATGTACTCTGTGAAGTAGAACTGATTGCAAGTGTAAAATAAAGCATGCGATTGTAAGAAAGTAAGGGCGAAAGGTTTTTATGACCTTTTGTCCTTTTTCTATCCAGATTTCCGTAATCAGAGACAAAAATGCCAGGATTGTAAAATATTTGTGAAAAAGGGGTGCAAAACAATGGAAATGTGATATACTGATAAACGGACTGAAATTGTGTGTCCTGGAAACCGAGTGAGGAGAGTATTATGAGATGAGTGAAGAGATAAAGGATAGAAAAGAAGACGATATACAGGAAAAGGACAAAAAAGAAGAAGTAAAAGAAACAGAGGTAGTCAGCGCCAGCGATGCAGAGCAAAAGGAATCTGCAGAAACAGTCAGGGATGCAGAGAAGAAGGAATCCGCAGAAGAAGTCAGTGATGCAGAGCAAAAAGAATCCGCAGAGGAAGTCAGTGATGCAGAGCAAGACAAAGCAGCAGAAGAGTCTGGTGAAGGCGAAGAGAAGGCTTCTTCAGGTGAAGATTTTGAACAGAAAATAGAAAAAGCGATGGAGCAGATTCTTGCGGATACCCAGGAAAGTGTACAGGAAGCATCGAACGGTCAGGAAGCATCGACATCGCAAAATTCGCAACAGAAAGAGACAGCTTCGCAGGCAAAGCCGGTGCAGACGCAAAAACCGACTCCTGCAAGAGCAGTTCCGCCGGTTCAAAAACAGCCGATACCTGATGTGCAGCCTCCGGAAAAAACGCACAAGGCAGTGAAAATTGCAGCTACTTTGATTGGCGCGATTATTCTCTGTGGAATTGGCGGTTATGCGGGAATGTCTTATTATTACAGCAACAAATTTTTCCCTGGAACTACGATCAATTCCTTTGACTGCAGCGACCTGACAGTTTCTCAGGCTGAGGAACTGATTCGCAATAAAGTAGAAGATTATTCCATTACGGTTGCATCGAGAGGTTACGAAGCGGAGACAATCACTGCAGAGTCTATTGGTTATAAGTATAAGTCCGATGGTTCTGTGAAGGCTGCTTTTGAAAAACAGAAACCTTATGAGTGGATCAAAGGATATTTTGTAAAAACAGATTTTTCCGCAGGAGAAAACATCACCTATGACAAGGAAAAGGTAAAAGCGGAACTTGAGAAGCTGGAGTGTATGCAGCCGGAAAATCAGGTTCAGCCGAAAGATGCCTACATTACCTTTGAGGATACATTGTTTACGATTGTTCCTGGAGAAGAGGGTTCGGCAATTAATGAGGACAAGGCTCTGGAGCTTTTATGTACCGCTATCGATCAGACGGAAGAGGAAGTGGATTTGGACAAGGGCGGTGCTTATCTTGAGCCAAATATCAGAGAGGACGATGAAAGTATTCAGGAACGTCTGAAAATTGTCAACACATATGCAAAGGCAAGTATTACACACACTTACGGTGACACGACAGAGACTCTTGACAGCAAAACGTTCAAGGACTGGTACAGCAAGGATCAGAATGGAGATTTGTATTTGGATGGCGAAGTCCTCAAAACAAAGTTAAAAGAGTATGTGACAAATATGGCGTATGCCCACAATACATTAGGTGCGACAAGAACCTTCCATACAACCAGCGGCCGAACTGTTGAGGTAAGTGGCGGAAATTACGGATGGCAGATTGACCAGTATTCCGAAGTGGAAAAAATGTACAATGAAATTCTGACTGGTCAGCAGGTGACAAGAGAGCCTGTCTATGCATCGACTGCAAATGAATGGGTGAATGGATCTGATATCGGAAATACCTATATTGAGGTAGATTTATCCGAACAGCATATGTATTTCTATCGCGACGGAAAGAATATTTTTGAAAGTGATTTTGTTTCTGGAAATATGTCCTATGATGACAGAAAAACACCGACTGGCGTTTGTCATATTGCGTATAAGACGAAAGACTTTACTTTGCGTGGCGAGAAAAAAGAAGATGGAACTTATGAATATGAGGAACCTGTGAAATACTGGATGCCGTTTAACGGAGGTGTCGGTTTCCATGATGCTCCGTGGAGATCGGAGTTCGGCGGAGATATTTATCTGACCAGTGGTTCACATGGATGTATCAATATGCCGGCAAGCAGCGCGGCACAGTTGTACGATCTGATTGATGAATCGATTCCGATTGTCGTATTTTATTAAAATGATTACAGTGTCAAAAGGTATTCTCCACGTCATGCTTGCATGTAAGTGGAGATATACCTTATTGACACGCCCACACATGAGCAAGAAGTAGGGCGGGGGCCCCATAGATTGCGGATGCGGGGGCAGAATTGTGGAAGTGCGTAGCACGAAACAATCCGTAATCAAGGTTTTGACACCTAAATCTTAAAATAGTTTAAAGGGGAAAAATGTATGGGTACAGGTATTGATTTTGCTTTAACAGCAGTCGCTTTGATTGTTGGTATTATGATGATTTTGGGAAAAGGAGATTTTTTCCTGAACGACAAAAACGCCAGAGAGCGTAACCGTATCTACGATATGAGGAAGGTGCAGAAGGGATTTGGAGTGGTGCTGATCGTTGTTGGAATTGCTACTGGAGTCAGCGCTGTCATTGCCTCCAGTGTGGCGTATATCATTTATACGGTTGTTGTTCTTTTGGCATTTGCCGGCGGAATCGTCTATATGAGAAAATGTTGTAAAAGATAAAAGAAAGAAGCCCGATTGTCTGACGGGCTTCTTTTTTAAAACAAAAAAACAAGATCTTTTAGTTGTTCGATGGTATAATCGGGCGTATCGACCTGACCGAATCCGTAGGAGGCAAAGACAAAGGGAACACCTGCTTTTTGACAGGCACGATAATCGCCGTCTGTGTCCCCGACATAAACCGGCTCCTTCAGGTGATAGTCCTGTACAATCTGACGGATATTGGCAGCCTTTGCATTTTGGGTGTCGCCGGGGCAGAGATGTCCCTGGAAGTAAGCTTTCAGTCCGGTAGCCTCAAGAAATGTTTCAATATAACCGGCTTCGCAGTTGCTGACAATGTAAAGTGGATATTTTTTGGAAAGAATTTTCAGCGTATCTTCCAATCCCGGATAAGTTGGAGCAGGAGTCTTTAAGAGGGTGCGATGCTCTTCTTCACAGCACAGATCAATCAGTTCCAGCTGGCGCTCGGTGGTCTCATCTGGAAAAAGCTGTCTGGCAATATCCGGAAGTGTCTGACCGAAGAGCTGATGAAGGCGTGCAGAAGTAATGACCATATGAAGGTCAGTCTGCTCGGCAAGCACCTTTGTCCAGGCCTTTGCAACGATTTCTGTGGAATCCCACAACGTTCCATCAACATCAAATATAATACTGTCCATAAGATAATCTCCATGTATTTTCATTTTTTACGTTTATCTTAATAAAAAAATCACAAAAAAGCAACTGTCAATTCTCGTGTTTTGTGTTATGATAGCAGTTATGAGAGAACAAATATTACTACAACAAATCGAACAGCCTCTGTTGGAATGGTACAGAAAAAATAAAAGAGACCTTCCGTGGAGAGATAAAAACAATGCGTATATGACCTGGGTATCTGAGATTATGCTCCAGCAGACCAGGGTAGAGGCGGTCAAACCTTATTTTCACCGTTTCCTTCAGGAACTGCCGGATGTGGCGCATCTTGCCGCCTGTCCGGAAGAAAAACTTCTGAAGCTGTGGGAGGGCCTTGGCTACTACAACCGTGTGCGCAATATGCAGAAAGCTGCCCGGGAAGTGATGGAGCAATATGGGGGAACGTTGCCGGCAGATTATGAAAAACTGAAAGGGCTGACGGGAGTCGGCAATTACACGGCAGGTGCGATTGCCTCCATTGCGTATGGGATTCCTGTGCCGGCGGTCGATGGAAATGTACTGCGCGTCATCTCGCGCGTGACAAAATCCTACGAGGACATCATGAAGCAGTCTGTGCGAAAAAAAATGGAACAGCAGCTTCTGGAAGTCATGCCAAAGGACTGCCCGGGAGATTACAACCAGGCTCTGATGGAACTTGGCGCAGTTGTCTGTGTGCCAAATGGCATGGCAAAATGTGAGGACTGCCCTTTGCGGCAGATCTGCCTTGCCCAAAAAGAGGGCTGTGTCATGGAGCTTCCGGTGAAAACTGCCAAAAAGCCAAGAAAAATTGAAAACAGAACTGTTTTGGTGATTCAAGATGGGGAGCGCGTTGCGATACGCAAACGTGCAGACAAAGGTCTTCTTGCCGGGCTGTATGAACTTCCCAATCTGGAAGGGCATATGACAGAGCGGGAAGTTCTGGATTATGTCAAAGAGCGGCATCTGGATGCCGTGCGAATTGAATCTCTGGCGTCTGCCAAACATATTTTTTCTCATGTGGAATGGAGGATGATTGGTTATCGTGTGCGGGTGGCAGCGCTGGAAGAAAAATTCGCAAAGGATATGATATTTGTAGACAAAAAAGAAACGAAGCAGAAATATGCCATACCATCGGCATTTGATGCATATTCGGGGGTCATAAAGGAGGAAAAAATTGAAGTTACTTAGTATTGCAGTTCCCTGCTATAATTCTCAGGATTATATGGAAAAATGTGTAAATTCTCTTCTGGCAGGGGGAGAGGAAGTGGAAATCATCATCGTAGATGACGGCTCTGTGGACAATACAGCAGCCATCGCGGATCGTTTTGCCAAGGAGTATCCGACGATTGTAAAGGCCGTGCATCAGGAAAACGGCGGTCATGGACAGGCGGTCAATACCGGACTGAAAAATGCGACGGGACTCTTTTTTAAGGTGGTTGACAGTGATGACTGGGTAAATGAGGAGGCATACCACAAAATTTTGGAGACGCTTGGGACGTTGGCTGGTGGTTCACAGACGCTGGATATGCTCATCAGCAATTTTGTCTATGAGAAAGAGGGGGCAACGAGAAAAAGAGTGATGCAGTATCGCCGTTGTTTTCCGAAAGATACGATGTTTCAGTGGAATCAGATGCGCCATATGCCAAAGGGAAAATATATTCTGATGCATTCGGTAATCTACCGGACGCAGCTTTTGCGCCAGTGTGGGCTGGAACTTCCAAAACATACGTTTTATGTAGACAATCTGTTTGTCTTTGAACCGCTTCCGTTTGTGAAAAATATGTATTATCTGGACGTGAATTTTTATCGCTATTTTATCGGGCGTGAGGATCAGTCCGTCAATGAGGCTGTTATGATCAAAAGAATTGATCAGCAGATTAAAGTGAACAAGATGATGATTGATGTGTTTGAAAAAAGTACCATCTCACATCGGATGATGCGCAAATATATGGTCAATTATCTGGATATCATTACAACAATATCATCTATTATGCTGATTCGTTCCGGGACACAGGAAGCTCTGGAAAAGAAAAAAGAATTGTGGAAATATTTAAAAGAAAAAGATTATTCTCTGTATATGAGGCTGCGACACGGCCTTTTTGGAAGAACCATGAACCTGCCGGGAAAAGGCGGCAGAAAGGTGAGTGTCACAGCCTATAAGATTTGTCAGAAATTTTATGGATTTAACTGATGCTTTTCCTGAACACAGCAGGCACGTTTGCATGCGGGTCTGCTGTAAAACAGGAGATAACCGGCACCTGCCATGGCAGAGCCAAGAGTCACATCAATCACAGAATGTTGCTTCAAAAACATTGTCGACAGGATAATCAGAAATGTCAAAATACCGGCACCTCTTTTCAGCCATTTTTTATCCTTCAGTTGTTCACACTTACAGATAGCCAGATGAATGGCTATGGAATTAAATACATGAATACTCGGAAGTATGTTCGTGGGTGTATCCATGGAATAAAGCTGCTGTACTGCGCGGATGAACAGGCTATCGCCTGTAAAAACAGCGGGACGAAGCAGCTGAATATTCGGATAGAGCCATGATACAATCAAAAAAACAGTCATTCCCATACAGAGATTCAAGGTAAGCTGGTAATATTCCCGCTTCTCTTTGTTAAAGAAAATAAAATAGGCGATAACAAAGACCTGATAAGGAAACCACAGGAGATAAGGTACAATAAAATATTCACAGAACGGGATTAAATCGTCCAGTGCACAGTGTATCAAATGATACGAATAAACATGCCTTTGTTCCAGATATTGAAAAATGCAAAGATACAAAATTGAATAAGTGACAATGACAAAACCATGTTTATATTTTTTGATAAAATTCATGCATTCACCTTCTTAAAATACTGCTGTTAACGAGTTGACAATACCTTCCCCTTTAAAGCAAAAAGAATTATATCACAGGGACAATCACTTTTAAAGTTGTTTTTTCTAAAGAAATTGTGATATTTTTCTGATTTCCGCCGGATTCTCCGTCGCGGTGGACTGGGAGTGGGCGGTCGCTTTGTACAGTCAGTGTCTTACAGCGCATGAAATGCACACCTTTGATGTGTGTATGCAGTCCCAAGAATGCACTCGGAAGAAAAAGAGCGACTTTGAAGCGTGAAACATCGGATACGATGCAGACGTCAAGTTCCTCATCATCCGGTCGGGCATTGGGGCAGATTCGGATTCCGCCTCCCTCGCATGGCTGATTAAAGGCAGCAGCGAAGAAGGCTTTTTTGTATGTAAAAGTCCTGCCGCCGTCCATAGTCAGAGTGATGGTAGACGGGGTGTACAGAAAAATCTGTTTCAGAGCAACCAAAAAGTAAGTCAGTCTGCCAAGATGCAGCTTGTTCAGTGTTTGTTTGATGGGGGAGGAGAGCGCTTCATGACAGATGGAAGCGTCAAATCCCATGCCTGCACTGACTCCAAAGCGACTGGTACGACCGTTGGCTTCGATTCTTCCAAGGTCGATGGACAGTGTATTGCGACCGTATAAAATATTGTCCAGAGCTTCCATTGGGGTTGTGGGAAGATGCATTCCCTTGGCAAAATCAGTGCCGGAGCCGGTTGGAATACAGCCGAGGACAACGTGACCGGACAGATGAAGTCCGCTCAATACTTCATTGATTGTGCCGTCTCCTCCAATGACAACAATGGTCACTGCTTCCGACTGAGAGGAGAGTTCCTCTGCCGCCTGTCGGGCATGACCGACGCAGCTAGTCATGATAACGTCATAGGAAACAGAGAGTCGAATCAGTTTTTTCTCCACCATATTCCAGATTAACTGGCCGCGTCCGCTTTTGGATTTTGGATTTACGATAAAATGATACATAATAATCACCATTTCGTTATATTTTTTTGGAATTATCATACCATTTTCGTCATCTTTTTACAAGAAATCTATTATACAAAATACAAAAAAAATTATTACTATTAATCAAAATGTAATAAAAATGTAACATAATAATAGATGCTCTTGACTTTCCTGAACACTCGTGATACTCTTTTAAGGACATAAAGTATAAATAAAAGGTGAGGGTTAGTTGTGAAAAAGAAATGTTATTTAGGGATTTTGATGGGACTGTTGCTTTTGATGCTGTGTCCGGTGGCTGTATCAGCTGCTTCTACGAAAATTCCAAAAAAAATCTATACTTCTGGTACCTGGAAAACACAGGGTGGTAATAAATATTATTACTATTCAGGGAAAAAAATTAGCGGATGGGCACAAATCAAAGGAAAAACTTATTACTTCAACAAAGATGGTTCTATGAAGACCGGATGGCTGACCTATAATAAGAACAAATATTATTTTTCACCGAAGAATGGTTCCGGCGCGATGGTGACAGGATTTTATACCAGTTCAAGTGGAAATTATTATTATTTTGCTTCTTCAGGAGAGGCAAAAAAAGGAAGCTTTAAGGTGGGCAGCAATTATTATTACGGAAACAGCAAATATGTGCTGAAAACAAATCAGTGGAGTAAAGTTGGCGACTACTATTTCTATTTTACGAGCAAAGGCGTCAGAAAATACAACTGGTTTACGATTGGAAGCAAACGATATTTTTGCAGTCTGAAATATGGAAAGTTAAGCGGCTGGAAAAAGGTCAGCGGGGATGCGTATTATTTTACCGATAAGGGATATGTTCTGACGAATCAGTGGATTGAAAAGGGCACGCAGAAGTGGTATGTGGATGAAACTGGAAAAGTCATCAAAAAAGTAAGTGCAAATGCGCAGACCAACAGCGATTACAGCGAGATTATTCTTGTTGGAGATTCCCGTTTTTATCGCGCAAAGAATGACTACGGAATTGGAGATGAAAATGTTACTTATATCGCAAATCCGGGAAAGGGATTTGCATGGTTTTCAGGCGGGGAATCTGGAAAGTCCGGATTTCAATTGTTGGAGCAGGAAGTAAAAGAAACTTCTAACTATAACTGGAAATACGGTATCGGTGGTAAGATTGCTATCGTGCTGAATCTTGGTGTCAACGATCTGAGAACGGTGGATTTAAAGACAAATAAAACAACAGCAACAGCCGTTGCGCAGAAATATATAGCCTATATGAATGCGAATGCTGCGCGACTGGCACGCGAGTATTCGTGCGATCTTTATTATGTATCTGTCAATCCTGTGAATGAAAAGGTGCTGCATGAGAGTAATATGCGGAAAATGAGCGATATTAAGACATTCAACAGCAAAATAAAGACAGGTTTAAGCAGTACGGGATTCCAGTACATTGATACGTGCACCTATCTTTGGGACAATTATTCACCAAGTCAGATTGCTTCTCTGGACGGAGTGCATTTTGACAGCCTGATTTCCAGAGTTATTTACAATCAGATTATCGTTCAGCTGAATCCGAAAAATTCATAAGACAATTCAAAAAAGCAGTGATAGGTGCTTGTATCGCTGCTTTTTTGTTATTATAATAAAAAATAAGAAGTAAATCCAATGCAAAGAATCAGGAGAAGATTGTATGAAGAAAGAAGAGTTGAAAATGCAGATTGCGGTTGCAAGAGGAATGCAGCCGGCAGATACGGTAATTAAGAATTGTCGTATTGTGAATGTATATACAGGGGAAATCACAGAAGGAAATCTTGCACTGTGGAACGGAAAAATTATAGGAATCGGAGAGTACGAGGGAAAAGAAATGGTGGATGCAAAGGGAAGTTATGCATTGCCTGGATTTATTGACAGTCATATTCATATTGAATCTGCATTTGTCACTCCGGAGGAAATCAGCCGTCTTCTGGTGCCGCATGGTGCGACCACCATTATTGCCGATCCACACGAAATCGTGAATGTGTGTGGGATTGATGGTATGAATTATATGCTGGATGCAGCTGAAAATGCAGCACTGGATATCAAATATATGCTTCCTTCCTGCGTTCCGGCAACGCCGTTTGAGCATGCGGGAGCCGTGGTAGACGCAGAAGCTATGAAAGATACAATGAAGGATGCACGTGTTCTGGGACTCGGGGAATATATGAATTATCCTGGGATTTTGAATGCGGAGGACAGCGATATGGATAAGCTGATGGTGGCTTATGAAAACGGAAAATTGATTGACGGACATAGTCCGGGGTTGTCCGGCAAAGACTTGAATGCCTATGTCGGGGCAGGTGTGCATGATGACCATGAATGTTCTACCCTTGAAGAGATGAAAGACAGGTTAGAAAGAGGCATGTATGTATTGATGCGCCAGGGATCGGCGTGCCATAATCTGAGAACTCTGCTTGCGGGGGTGACACCTTCCAACAGTCGCAGATGTCTGCTTTGTTCGGATGACAGACAGCCGAAAACAATTTTTGAGGAAGGCCATCTGGATGATCATCTTCGCATTTGCGTGGAGGAAGGGATTGATCCAATCATTGCTGTGCAGATGGCAACGCTGAATGCGGCAGAATGCTTCCGTCTGTATGACAGAGGTGCGATTGCTCCGGGACTGCGGGCTGACATTGTGCTTGTAAAAGATTTGAAAGGTTTTGAAGTGGAGAAAGTCTGGGTAGAAGGAAAACTGACTGCACAAGAAGGACAGTATCTTCCGGAAGTGAAACGATGCGACATTACTCCGGTAAAGGGAAGTGTGCATGTCAAAGATTTTTCGGCAGAAAAATTAAAAATGAATTTAAAATCGAATCATGTCTATGTGATTGATATTTTGCCCGGCGGGGTCGTGACAGGAAAGGGAACTGCAGATATTACACGAACATCTGATGGAGATTTTGCGTATGATCCGAATGCAGATATTGTAAAGGTTGCTGTGGTGGAGCGCCATAAAAATACAGGAAATGTGGCAGTCGGACTCCTGCGTGGATATGGAATGAAGAGTGGAGCGGTAGCCCTCTCTATCGCCCATGATTCTCACAATATCATTGCTGTTGGAGTGAGCAATGAGGAAATTGCTTTTGCCGTGGAGCAGTTAATTGCCCAGACAGGAGGTGTGGTGATTTCCCGGGAAGGAAAGATTCTGGAGAGCATGCCTTTGCCTGTTGGCGGTATTATGAGCGATCAGACGGGTGAGTGGGTCGATCAAAAACTGACAAGCCTGCATGAGACTGCCTACAAAGAACTGTCTGTCAGCCGTGAGGTAGAACCTGTCATGACGTTGTGTTTTATGGCCTTGCCTGTGATTCCGGAATTGAAACTGACCGATATGGGTCTTTTTGATGTGACGAAATTTGAGTTTATTCCGGTGGAGGCTGCACAATGATGACAAATTTACCAGAAGAATTCCTGGCTCGCATGAAAGAAATGCTCGTGGAGGAATTTCCTGATTTTCTTGCCAGTTATGAAAAATCCCGCCATCAGGGGCTTCGATGCAATACCTTAAAAGCAGAGCCGCAGACACTTGCATCTCTTCTTCCGTTTGACGTGGAGTCTGTTCCCTGGACGAACAATGGCTTTTATTATCCGGATGAAGAACGACCGGCGCGCCATCCGTTTTATGCCTGCGGGCTGTACTATCTTCAGGAGCCGAGCGCGATGACACCGGCTTCCTGGCTTTGCGTGGAACCTGGAGATTCTGTGCTTGATCTTTGTGCGGCTCCCGGCGGAAAGGCAACTGAGCTTGGCGCAAAGCTGAAAGGGGATGGTATTCTTGTTGCCAATGACATCAGCAATTCCAGAGCAAAGGCACTTTTGCGCAATATTGAGCTGTTCGGAATTACGAATGCTTTTGTGACGAATGAAAATCCTGCCAGACTGGCAGAGTGCTTTCCGGAATATTTTAATAAGATTCTGGTGGATGCGCCCTGTTCCGGGGAAGGGATGTTTCGCAAGGAACCGGCTGTTGCGGATGCCTGGACGCCTGAGAAACCGGATCAGTGTGCTGCTATGCAAAGAGAAATTGTCTCCCGTGCTGTGCATATGCTGATGCCGGGAGGATTGATGCTGTATTCTACCTGTACGTTTGCGCCGGTGGAAAATGAGGGAACCGTCTCCTTTATTCTGGAACAATTTCCCCAGATGGAGCTTGTAAATCTTCCGGAATATGAAAGCTTTGACCATGGAAATCCGGATTGGGGAAACCGAAATCCAGAACTTTCCAAAACGGTTCGAATCTGGCCGCACCATAGTTTGGGAGAAGGCCATTTTCTGGCTCTTTTCCGTAAGAAAGGGCAGGCAGTTCAGCCATATCGGCGTTACTCTGGAAAACTGAAAAAAGAAGAGAAAAAAGTGATGGAAGAATTTTTCGGCGATTTTACCTGTGAAATTTTATGGAACCGAATGGAAGTGCGGGCAGACAAGGCATATCTTCTGCCGCCTCTGGACGTTCCTGTCAGAGGAATCAAATTTCTCCGAAATGGATTGTATCTCGGTGACCTCAAGAAAAATCGCTTCGAGCCGAGCCAGCAGCTTGCACTGGCGCTTCAGTCAGGCGATTATCCGTACTGCATTTGTCTTTCTCAGAATGATGAGCGCATCGAACGTTATCTGCGAGGGGAAACCATTCTCATTGATGAGAAAGAGGCGGTACGCGCAAAGGGATGGCAGCTTCTATGTGTGGAGGGCTATCCGCTCGGATGGGGCAAACTTGTCAACGGAACCTTAAAAAATAAATATCCTGCCGGATGGCGAGTTAGCCGTTAATCTTTAAAAATTTCTGTTTGTAGTTGTATGTGCACCACTTTCCCGGTCAACGGGACAGAATCCCAACGGCAAGGTTGGGGTGGCTACTTCCGGAGTTTTTTCATGACCGCACTCGTTCGAGAGGGATATCCCAGCGCAGGCATGTCGATTTTCTTGCTTTTTCTGCGCCGCTTATGGATTGCTCTTGACGCAAACTCGCACGCGGTGCTCAAACTGGGCGTCGCGAGCAATTGCTATGCTCGAAAAATCTGCGAAAATTTCTCCAAATGTCTGCGCTGGGATATCCCTCTCGAACGAGTGCGGTCATGTAGAAAACTCCTATGTTTTTATAAATGATACTGACGGACGAATATGGGGACGGAGTTGTGTCCAACTATCGCCCAACAAAAGACAATGCCAATAAAGTAGAACGGCCCATTTGCACAGATTGACAACTTTCCATAATCAAAGTGAGGATATCTCCGCTTCCGAGGGCAGACCTTTGGCAGATTTTCGCCGGATTGGCGAGCATAGCGATTGCTTTGCAAACACTGTTTGAGCACTTTGTGCGAGTTTGTTTGTAAAGCAATCTATCGGCGGCGCAGCCAGACAAGAAAATCAACAGGTTGCCAGCGGAAGCGGAGATATCGCACTTGACTATAGAAGACCTTCTCTGTGCAAATGGGCCATTCGGAAACCCTCAAGCCAAACCTTGCCGTTGGGATTCTGTCCCGTTGACCAGGAAAGTGGTGCACATACAACCCGACAAACAGGAAGTTGAGAAGCTATCCCAGCAGGTAATTCTGTACAGATGTCACGGCGCACGCTCCGTCTGCCGCCGCTGTCACGATTTGGCAAAGTGGTTTCGTGCGTACATCCCCGGCCGCAAAAATACCCGGCTGGCTGGTGACGCAATCTTCGCCTGCCACGATGTAATTTCCATCATCCATTGCAACAAGCCCCTGAAAATCTTCTGTATTCGGAAGAATTCCCACAGCAATAAAGACGCCATCCAATGGAAGCTGACTTGTCTCATCTGTCTTGATATTTTTGATGCGAACGCCTTCGACCTGCCCGTTCCCCTGGATTTCTTCCACGACCGTATCCCAGAGAATCTCCACATTATCCAGTTCTTTCAGGCGTTTCTGCAGCACCTGCGCGCCGCGGAATTCATCTCTTCGATGAATCACATAGACTTTTTCGCATCCCCTGGCAAGGAAAATCGCATCCTCCAAAGCTACATCACCGCCGCCCACGACAGCCACCGTCCTGCCTGCAAAAAATGCTCCGTCGCAAGTCGCACAGTAGGAAACTCCCATTCCTGACAGTTCCTCCTCTCCCAAAACTCCGAGGTGTCTGTGGCGTGCTCCGGTGGCAATAATCACGGATTTCGTCTGATAGCATTCATTTTTTGTCTCGATGATAAAGTGGTCATCTGCCTTTTTCACTTCCCGAACCTGCCCTCTCTGATGTGCAAGTCCCATTTTATCTGCATGATTTTCAAAAGCCTCCCCAAGTTCCATACCGGAAACACCTGGAAGTCCCGGATAATTGTCCACTTCGTAGGTATTGATGACTTGTCCACCGGTCACGTATCCTTTTTCCAGAAGTAATGTATTCAGCATTGCTCTCTGTGCATAAATTCCTGCCGCCATCCCCGCAGGGCCGGCACCAATAATAATTAAATCGTACATTTTTCTATCGTCTCCTTTATGCCTTAGTATTTTCCCGATTTTTAAAGAAATATAGCTATAATCGTATTCTCTCATTATAGTCTTTTCGTTCATCGGATTCAATGCATTTTACTGAGTCTGCATACTCATGCTTTCTTTGCAATAAAATAGTATGAATGAATCTTCAGGAGTTTTTATGAAAATCTCCGCCTATCTCAGACGCTTTTTTCTTCCACTTATACTGATTTTCTCCTTTTTGGCCGGCTCAAGTGCCGGCCTGTTCTCCCGCCAATATATCCTGAGTGAAGACAGGAAATTCAGCCACTATACACGGCAGATTTTCCTGAATGAAATCACTTCCAGCACCTTAAATCTTCACTATACCCTTGCCCATCCGGAAGATTACGGAATCCGAGCTGCTTCGGTATCTCTTGGGGAAGTCAAAGAAGATAATGAAACAGCCTGCAGTATTTTGGAAAATTATGAGCAGGGAATCCGAAATTTTTCCTACGACCAGCTTTCTGAAGAAAACCAGATTACCTTTGATACTCTTCTCCTGTATTTTCATACATTGCAGGAATCACAAAACTATCCATACATGGAAGAGATCCTCAGTCCCAGCCTTGGCATTCAGGCACAGCTTCCTGTCCTCTTTGCAGAGTATACTTTTTATGACAAACAAGATATTGAAGACTATCTCGCCCTCCTCTGCCAGACAGATCGTTATTTTCAGTCTATTGTCGAATACGAACAGGAACGGTCACGACGCGGATATTTTATGAACGATACCTGCTTAAATGGCATTCTTACTCAGTGTAGTGAATTTATCGAACATCCGGAATCGAATTATCTGATTGGTACTTTTGAAGATAAAATAAAGACAGCTAATTTTCTGTCCAAAAAAGAGAGACAGGATTACATAGAGCAGAATCAGTCGGCAGTCTTGAAACACCTGATTCCGGCTTATCAGCTTCTCATAAAAAATCTGGCACAGTTACAGGGAACTTGCCAGAACGAAAAAGGTCTTTTTTATTTTCCAAATGGAAAGGAATATTATGTCTATCTTCTGAAAACAGAAGTTGGTGTCTATGATTCGCCGGATTCTATCCGCCAGCAGCTTTTTGCTCAATTAACAGAAGACTACACCGAGATGGGGCAGCTTTTATCCAGAAAGCCGACTCTGGTATCGGATGCACTTCACAGTTCCTATAAACTGGAAAGCCCGGAAAGTGCTGTCGAAGAACTGCAGGAAGCCTTCGCCTCAGATTTTCCGGCACTGCAGGCTGAATATCAGATTAAATATGTGGATGATTCTCTGGAGAATTTTTTAAGTCCTGCTTTTTACCTGACACCACCGGTCGATACCATGTCGCCTAATACCATTTATATCAATCAGGCAAACCGCACCAGTGATCTCGAGTTATACACAACGCTCGCTCACGAAGGCTTTCCCGGTCATCTCTACCAGACACAATATTTTCATCACTCAAAGCCAAATCTAAGCCGCTATCTTCCGAACTTCAGCGGTTACATCGAGGGCTGGGCCACCTATGTAGAGCCTTATGCCTACTCTTACGCCAAAGAAGATTCCGATCTGACACGCTTTCTCTGGCTGAATCGTTCCATCAATCTTTGCCTGTACTCCCTGATTGATCTTGGTACGCATTACTACGGCTGGTCTCTTGAGAATGTCCAGCATTATCTGCTGAATTTCGGTATCACAAATGAACAGATTGTCGGACAGATTTACCAGGCAATTCTCGAAAATCCGGTCAACTATATGAAATATTACCTTGGATACCTCAATTTCAAGCACCTGCGCGAGGAGATGCAGACTCTGCAGGGGGATTCTTTTCAGTTGAAGAAATTTCATGAGCAGATTCTCTCTATCGGGCCGACTCAATTTCCTGTTCTGAGAAAACATCTCGGTCTTTCTTGATGTGATGAGGGCAAGGGGTGAAAGGGACAAAGGGACGGCTCTGTGTCTGGAAATCATAGAATTTCCTAACACAGAACCGTCCCCATATCCCGAGAATCGTCCCTTTTATCCCACTCGCTGTCTCACCTAATCGTGTTCATACTGTCTGAAAAAACTGCTCAGTTTCTTCAATGCATTTGTCAGAACAAGTGTCTCTTCCTGATTCAGATCTTCCAAAACGGCCGTCACCATTTTCTGATGAAACTGGCGATGATGTTCATAAGCTGCTTTGCCTTTCTCGGACAAAGAGATCAGCACGACTCTTCGATCCTCCTCACTGCGCACACGCAGCACATATCCTTTTTTTACCAGATTATTGATTGCAATCGTCAAGGTTCCGACCGTGACATCGACCATTCTGGCGACAGAAGACATATTTTTCGGCTTCTCAATTCCGATTGCCTCCATAATATGCATATCATTCACGGATATATCTTTAAACTGATCTGTAATCAACGCCTTTTCTTCAATATCCCAGATTTCATTAAAAAGATTTACCAGAATGTCGTTGATAGTCTCATAATGGCTCATATTACGACCTCCTCAAACCTTATTATACACGATATATTTTGATATTCAAAGTTATTTTTCTACATTTCATCAATCCGAAACAATTTTCTTGCATTTTCTTTGGTTACTTCGACCACTTCATCATAATCAATGGCTTTGATCATGGCAATTTCCTGCGCAATATATGGAATATTCAAGGAGCTGTTGCGCTTGCCTCTCTTGGGAACAGGCGCCAGATAAGGACTATCCGTCTCAAGCAAAATCCGGTCAAGCGGTGCGTACGCCACGACTTCTTTGAGCTTGCGTGCATTGGAAAACGTAACAACGCCGCCAACGCCAAGGTACAAGCCCATATCCAGATATTTTCTTGCTTCTTCCACAGCATAAGAAAAACAGTGAATGACTCCGCCCTCCATCCTGTCCGCCTTCATTTCTTTGAGCACATCGTAGGTATCTTTTGCCGCTTCCCGACTATGGACAATAAATGGCATTTTTTCATGTTTTGCCAGTTCCAGCTGTTCACGGAACCAATGTTTCTGGACAAGATGATTTTCTTTGTCCCAGTAATAATCCAGCCCAATCTCTCCTACGGCAACTGTCTTCGGATGGCGGCAAAGCTTCTGCAGTTTTTTCAGCACATCCTTATTCATAGCCCCCACATCATCCGGATGAACTCCAACAGCCCCATATACAAATGGATATTTTTCCATCAAAACAACCGTATGGTCAATATCCTGTACGGCAGCACAGACATTCACAATCGTTTCAATGCCATTTTCCTGCATACCTCCCAGAAGTTCTTCGCGATCCTGGTCAAACGCATCGTCATCATAATGGGCATGGCTTTCAAAAATCATGTTTTTTCCTCCAAAATTACTGGTACCTTTATTTTCTGGCACAATTCGATGCCTCTCCTGTCAGTATATCAATTCCATGTGCAAGGCTGTCAATGATGTATTCCAGACATTCCCGGACAGCTTTCGGACTTCCCGGAAGATTCACAATCAAAGTCGTCTTACGGATTCCCGCTGCTGCTCTTGTGAGCATCGCGCGTTTGGTAAACTGCATGCTGTACGCGCGCATTGCCTCCGGAATCCCTGGCACACGACGCTCAATTACATCTTCCGTAGCCTCAGGAGTGCAGTCTCTTGGTGAAAATCCTGTTCCTCCCGTTGTAAGAATCAGTTCTGCCTGATTCTCATCCGCAATCTTTTTCATAGCTTCCGCAAGCATCGTGCGATCATCCGGAAGTATTTGCATAGAGACTACCTCATAGCCGTTTGCCTCCACGATTTCCCGAATTGTCGGTCCACTCAGATCTTCCCGCTCTCCGCGGTATCCGGAATCACTGGACGTAATAATTGCTACTCTTTTCATCAATATTCCTCCTCTCTGGAGCCCTGATAATAGAAATCGCCGCTCTTTCCGCCACTCTTTCTCACAAGATGAACCTGACCGATTTCCATTCCTTTGTCAATCGCCTTACACATATCGTATATGGTAAGGAGCGCTACCGTCACTCCCGTCAGTGCCTCCATCTCCACACCGGTTTTTCCCTGTGTCTTTACGGTACAGAGTGCCTTGATTTCTCCATAATCTTCATCAATTCGAAAATCCACACTGCATTTCTGAAGAATCAGCGTATGGCACATCGGAATCAGATCCGCTGTTTTCTTCACTGCCATAATTCCGGCTACTCGCGCAACACCAAGCACGTCCCCCTTCTTGGATGTTCCGTTCATGATTGCCTCCATGATTTCTTCACAGACGTGAATCGTACCGGTAGCTACCGCTACACGCTCCGTCACATCCTTGTCGGAAATGTCAACCATGATTGCATTTCCCTCTTCATCAAAATGATTAAAATTTCGTTCCATATCGTTCCTCTTTTCCTGTAATACTTCTATTATAATCAATTTTTTCAGTCAATACAAGCGAAAAGGACTGTATAAGTCTGGATTCTTACCGCTTTTTTATGCGAAGAAATTTTAAAAACTGAATGATTGGAAGATTCAAAAATGCGAGTCCATACACGATCAACAGTTGTGTCAAATTCAACGTCTGTACTTGAAATACGCTATGCAGTGCCGGAATCAGCAGCACTCCATTCAACAGTACAAATCCAATCAAAAAGGCACCCTGGAGGAATTTATTGTTGAAAAATCCTTTTTGAAACAGCAGGGGTTTTTTCGCTTTACAATTATATCCATGTACCAGCCGCCCCAGACATAACGTTGCAAACGCCATCGTGGACGCCAACAGACGACTGCCTCCCTGATAGCCGATATAAAAAGCAGACATCGTCGTACATCCAATTACAAATCCTTCCAGTCCCACACTGCACAGAAAATCCTTTGTCAGAATCGATTCCTTTGCCGGTCTTGGTTTTTCATCCATCACTTCTTTGCGATGTGGTTCCAGTCCAAGTGCAATCGCCGGAAGGCTGTCAGTCAGCAAATTAATAAACAATAAATGCACCGGAGCAAACGGAAGCGGCAATGCCATCACAGACGCATAGAGTACCGCCAAAATCCCTGCGAAGTTTCCGGACAGCAAAAACTGAATCGAATTTTTGATATTTGCATAGACATTTCTTCCATTTTCCACAGCCTTTACGATGGTAGCAAAATTGTCATCCGTTAAAACCATGGATGCTGCATCCTTCGATACTTCACTTCCTGTGATTCCCATGGCAACACCGATATCGGCCTGTTTGAGTGCCGGTGCATCGTTGACTCCATCTCCGGTCATCGCCACGATGTTTCCCTTATCCTGCCATGCCTTCACAATACGAATCTTATGTTCCGGTGATACACGGGCATACACAGAAGTATGCTCTACAAACTTCTGAAGTTCTTCATCCGTCATGCTGTCAATCTCAGCGCCCTCACAGGCTTCCGACATGTCTTTTAAAATGCCGATTCGTTTGGCAATCGCCGCCGCTGTAATCTTATGGTCGCCGGTAATCATGACCGGTTTGATTCCTGCACGGATACATTCAGCAACAGCTGCTGCACTTTCCTCCCTCGGCGGATCCATCATGGAAATAAGCCCAAGAAAGACAAATTCCTGTTCATCCTCCAATGTAATCTGTCTGGATGATTCAAATTTTCGATAGGCAATTGCCAGTACGCGAAGACCGTTTCTGGAAAATTCCCGGTTCATTTCCTCAATCTCTCTGCGATCGATATCCGTAATCTGCCGAACTGCGCCTTTATCCTGAATATATAGCGTTTTCGGGAGTAATGCATCCACTGCACCTTTGGTAATCATCGTATAACCATCTTTCAGCTCGTGGAACGTAGACATCAGCTTTCTGTCACTGTCAAACGGAAGTTCGCTGATTCTTGGATATACATTTCGCACTCTCTGGGCAGGAACACCAAGCTGATCACTGAGGTTGATCAAAGCCGTTTCTGTCGGATCACCAATTTCCACTCCATCAATATTTGAAGAGTCATTGCAGAGGATACTGCAGCGCATCAGCTGCTTGTGAAGCGGATTCGATGGATCAATTTTCGACGCCGGAATGCGTTCACCCTCTATAAAATAATCTTCAACCGTCATTTTATTCTGCGTCAGCGTTCCTGTCTTATCAGAACAGATAACAGACACACTTCCCAAACCTTCGACCGCCTGCAGTTTCCGAATAATCGCACCTTCCTTTGCCATCTTCTGTGTACCAAAGGAAAGTACGATTGTGACGATCGAACTCAATGCCTCCGGAATGGCTGCCACCGCCAATGCCACAGCAAACAAAAAGGCCTGTGTCGGACTTTCTCCCCGAAATACGCTGAGTCCAAACAAAAGTCCGCAGAAAGCGAGAATAATCATTGACAGTTTCTTTCCGAACTGATCCAGATTCACCTGAAGAGGAGTTTTTTTCTCCTCCGCCGTTTTTAACAACGATGCAATTTTTCCCACCTCGGTATTCATTCCCACTTCTGTTACGAGAAACGTACCGCGCCCGTAAGTGAGAAAGCTTCCGGAGTACACCATATTTGTCCTGTCTCCCAAAGGTACCTCTCCGGCAATGGCTTCTGTCGTCTTCTCCACGCCAAGACTTTCTCCCGTCAGTGCACTCTCATCGACTTTCATGCTGGCATTTTCCAGGATTCTTCCATCTGCAGGAATATAATCTCCCGCTTCCAGATGCACCTCGTCTCCTACCGTTACTTCACGACTTGGAATTTCCACAATCTGTCCGTCGCGAAGCACCTTCGCAACAGGGGCCGACAATGCTTTCAGACTGTTCAATGAGTGCTCGGCCTTCACCGTCTGTACGGTACCGAGAATGGCATTGATTGTAATCACAATCAGAATCACTGCCATACTCTCCACATCATCCAAAAATCCCGACACCACAGCCGCGATAATCAGGATAATAACAAGGAAATCTTTGAACTGTTCCAGAAAAATAACGGGAATACTTTTTTTCTTTCCCTCCACCAGTTCATTCATGCCATACTTTTTCTGATTCGCTTCCACCTGCGTTTTCGTCAGAGGTTCCATAGAACCATTGACTTCCTGACGTACCTGCTCCATCGTTTCATTGTAATACGCTTTCATCAACATCCCTCCTGATCTTTTTGTTTTTAGTATGCAAAAAAGCGAGGCTTTTATTGCATACCAATTATGCAATAAAAGTCTCGCTGTTTCATTACGATACGGATGGTCAGAAGCCATCGAGATTGACGACATCGCAAACATACTGTCAAATCAGATGCCAGCTACTCCCTTTTATTAAATAACACTATACTCAAAGAATTCTTCTTTGTCAACTTTTATTTCAAGGATATTGTCACAATCCTGATAACCTTCCGGTCTTCGATCCGTCAGGATCACTGCATCATGCAAAGCTGCAAACGTCACAGAACTGACATGATCAAATTTTGAAACATCACTCAATATGTATCCTTTTCTGCACTGTCCAAGCGCAGTCTTCTTGATTAGAGCCTCATTGGCATCCGGCGTTGTAAAGCCTGCCTTTTTGGTAATGCCATTCGTTCCGAAGAACCCTTTTGTAAAATGGTATTGATACAGAACTTCCATAGCCTGATTTCCTACAACGGCCTCCGTGGAACTCTTCAGTTCTCCACCAACCAAAAACACTTTTATACCATAGGCAGCCAGCTTCTGTGCATGCGCCACAGCATTCGTTACAAAAGTTGCCTTCTTTCCGATAAGATAATCCAGCATATAACCAGTCGTTGTTCCTGCATCAAGATACACAAAATCATCTGTCTCAATCAATGAAGCTGCATATCGGGCAATCAACCTTTTTTCTTCTTTATTTACCGCAATCTTCTGTGCAACAGTGGGTTCCTGCGGTGTAAAAGTATTCTCAGCAGCCACGGCTCCTCCAAATACCTTCACCAGCTTTCCCGCATTATGAAGGGCTGTAATATCTCTGCGCACAGTAGATTCGGAAGTGTGAAGCAGCTCCTTTACCTCAGATACGGTAACACTTTTTTTCTGCTTCAGAAGTTCTAATATCAGCTCATAACGCTGCTCTGTTAACATTGCAGCACCTCCAAGATCTATTTATTCCGCTTTTCTCTTCTTGTAATCTGTTACATTTGTCTCCAGCACAATTTTACGGATTGGTAAAATACTTCCCGGAGAAACAGACAATTCATCAATACCCATGGCAAGGAATTCCTGAGTAAGTGTGGTGTCCGCACCAAGCTCTCCACAAATACCTGCCCAGATACCAGCCTTATGTGCATTTTCTGCTACCATAGCTATCATACGCAGAACCGCCGGATGATGTGCATCGTAAAACTCATCCAGTTTTGTATTCTGACGGTCAATTGCAAGGGTGTATTGTGTCAGATCGTTCGTTCCAACACTGAAAAAGTCCACCTCTTTTGCCAGTTCGTCGCTGACCATTGCAGCTGCAGGAGTCTCAATCATAATTCCCTGCTCCGGTATAGCAAATTCAATTCCCTGTTCCGTCAGCTCTGCCTTTACTTCCTCTACGATTTTTTTAATTCTGTGCACTTCTTTCACACTGGTAATCATAGGATACATAATCGCAAGCTTTCCATAAGCACTGGCACGGAACAGCGCACGAAGCTGTGTCTTAAATATTTCAGGACGAGTCAGACAAATACGGATTGCACGGTATCCCAAAGCAGGATTTTCCTCATGCTCCATATTAAAATAATCACACTGCTTATCTGCACCGATATCCAGAGTACGGATGATGACACGCTTACCTGCCATGGTCTCAGCAACCGTCTTATAAATCTGGAACTGCTCTTCCTCGGTCGGGTAATCTTCTCTCTCCAGATAAATAAATTCACTTCTGAAAAGTCCAATTCCTCCGGCATCATTCTGAATCACAGTTGCCAGATCTTTAATATTGCCAATGTTCGCATACAGCATTACTTTCTGGCCATCCAGAGTAATATTCTCTTTACCCTTTAAGGTCTGAAGGAGCTGTTTTTTCTCCAGATCTTCCTGCTGTTTTGCTTTCATTTCCGTTAAAATATTTTCATCAGGATCCACATAAATTTTTCCATTAAAGCCGTCTACAATTCCCAGTTTACCGTCCACAGAGGCGTCAAGGGGAAGTGCCTCTGTTCCGATAAGAGCCGGAATCGCCATTGTTCTGGCAAGAATCGCTGTATGGGAATTCAATGATCCATGGACTGTCACAAAAGACAGCACCATGTCTTTGTCGAGCTGTACAGTCTCAGACGGCGCAAGGTCATCCGCTACAATGATAACCGGTTCGTTCGTATCGACCTTGTTACTGTCAGTTCCATGGAGAATTGCCAGCAGACGTTCAGAAATATCTTTTACATCGGCTGCCCGTTCTTTCATGTAGTCATCATCCATAGATGCAAACATCTGGGCAAAATTGTCTGCTGTAGCAGCCACCGCATATTCTGCATTTACCATCTGGGTGCGAATAATATTTTCTACAGATTCATTGTAGTCATCGTCATCAAGCATCATCTGATGGATTTCAAAAATAGCCGCATTGGCTTCTCCAACCTCTTTTAAAGCCTTATCATACAGCTTTTGGAGCTGCTCAACGGCAGCATCCTTCGCAACTGCATAACGCTCCATTTCCGCATCTGCATCTGCAATCTTTACTCGCTTTACCTGCTGCTCCCCCTTCTGGTAAACACTGATCTTTCCTATGGCGATACCGCCAAATACACTTTTTCCATTATAAACCTGCATGGCACTCTTCCCCTTATATTACAGATTTTCCTGCATAAATTTGCTTACTGCCTCGCATGCTGCATCTTCATCAGCACCATCAAAGCTCAATGTTACTTCATTGTCTTTTTTTACTCCAAGACCCATAACACCAAAGATTTTCTTACAGTCTACAGCTTTTCCGTCTTTTGCGATTTTCACACCGCACTCAAAGCTTTTTACCAGTTTAACCAGTTCTCCTGCCGGACGAGCGTGAATTCCCTCTGCATCTGTGATTACATACTTAAATTCTTTCATTTTGTTTTCCTCCATTTTTTATTGTTTACTTGCTACTGCTCTACTTTTTTCTTCAGGATACCAAGAAGCACTGCGGAAATAACCGTTCCTGCCACAAGTGCTACCACATACATTATTGCATTACCCACTACAGGGAATACGAAAATTCCACCGTGAGGAGCCATAAGTGTACAGTTAAATGCCATAGATAATGCACCCGCTGCTGCAGATCCAATAATACAGGATGGAAGCACATGAATCGGATCAGATGCAGCAAAAGGAATCGCACCTTCTGTAATAAATGCAAGTCCCATAATGAAGTTCGTAGGACCTGTCTCTCTCTGCTCTTTTGTAAATTTGTCTTTGAACAGCAGTGTTGCAAGAGCAATCGCACATGGAGGTGTCATTCCTCCAATCATAACTGCTGCCATGATATCATAATTTCCTGCGGCAATAGCAGCCGTTCCAAATACGTAAGCAGCCTTATTAAAAGGACCTCCCATATCAATCGCCATCATACCACCAAGAATCATTCCTAAGATTATTTTACTAGAACCGCCCATTCCAGTCAAGGCGTTATTCAATCCAGTGTTAATACCACCCATAATCGGCTCTACGATAAATGTCATGAACAATCCCATAATCAGGATACCCACAACCGGATAAATTAATACCGGAGCAATTTTCTCAATCGCCTGAGGCAGTTTGTCACAGACCTTACGAAGAAGAACAATGATATATCCTGCTACAAAACCAGCTACCAGTGCACCGAGGAAACCGGATTTTCCATTGGCAGCCATCATACCACCGACAAAACCAATCGCAAGTGCCGGTCTGTCGCCAATTGCCATAGCAATGAATCCAGCCAGTACAGGAAGCATAAATCCAAATGCAGTTCCACCGATTCCCTTAAGCAATGCAGCTACCGGAGTAATCGTACCAAAATTTGCTCTCTGGTCAGCAGGAAGGGAATTTAAATCAACACTTAATCCGTCAATCAGGAATGCAAGAGCGATCAGAATACCACCACCAACGACAAAAGGAAGCATGTGAGATACACCGTTCATCAACTGTGTATAAATCTGATGGCCTTTTCCGCCGCCTGTTTTTGTGCTGCTGGTCTGACGTCCGTTCGTTGCATGATAAACAGGTACATCACCTGTCATGGCACGTGCCACCAGCTGATCCGCTTTACTGATACCGTCTGATACCTGGCATTCAATCAGCTTCTTGCCGTCAAAACGATCCATCGGAACCTGTGCGTCAGCCGCAACAATAATGCAGTCTGCCTCATCAATCTCTTTGTCTGTCAGCACATTTTTTGCTCCGCCAGAACCTCTTGTCTCAATTTTTACGAAACATCCTTTTGCTTTTGCTGCCTTCTCAATTCCTTCTGCAGCCATATAAGTATGTGCAATTCCAGTCGGGCAGGAAGTAACTGCCAGAATTTTAAACTGTCCTGCCTCAGCTGTTCCTGTGTCTGCCAGACGCTCATCAATGTCACTTTTTTCATCGTCAGCCTTGTCAACGATTTCCATAAATTCATCTACAGATTTTGCATTGCGCAGCGCCTCTGAAAATTCTTCATCCATCAACAATACAGATAATTTACTGAGTACATCCAAATGAACATTATCTTCTGTATTTGGTGCTGCAATCAAAAACATCAGTGTGACAGGCTCACCATCCAGTGAATCAAAATCTACACCGTTTTTGATTACCATTGCTGCCAGTCCCGGTTTATTTACCGCATCACATTTTCCATGGGGAATGGCAATTCCCTCACCGATTCCTGTAGTGCTTTCCTCTTCTCTGGCATATACCTGTTTTCTGTAAGCTTCCTGATCATTAATCTTACCGCTTTTTGTCATAAGGGCCACGATCTGATCCAACGCTTCGTTTTTACTGCGCGGAGCCGCATTCAATGAAATACTGCGCTTATCCAGTAAGTCTGTGATTCTCATTATATCTCCTCCTCAATAATACTTTGGTATACAGTTTCAATCTCCTGCTTCGTTGCCAGATTTTCCGAAAAAGCACTGGCACTGCCTGATGCCAATCCCATGTGGAAGGCATATTCATAATCCTGCTTCTGCATCCAGCCTGCCATAAATCCTGCAACCATGGAATCACCTGCTCCCACACCGTTGACCAGCGTTCCCTTCGGTGCCGGAGACTGGTAGACTTCTCCGTTTTCTGCAACCAGAACTGCACCCTGACCGGCCATGGATACCAGTACATTTCTGGCTCCTTTTTCCTGCATTTTTCTGGCATAAGGAATGACATCCTCTCTTGTTTTCAGTTCCACCTGGAAAATTTCACCCAGTTCATGATTGTTTGGTTTAATCAAGAATGGATGATACTGCAAAACATTCATCAGCAGATCCTTGGTCGCATCCACCACAATGCGAATCCCTCTTCCCTGCAGTTTCTCCATGATACTGCTGTAAATATCATCCGGCATGGATGACGGGATACTTCCGGCAAGAATCAGAACATCGCCCTGCTGAAGCTTCTGAAGCTTGTCCATCAGCACCGCAACCTTCTCAGCACTGATGTGCGGACCACAGCCATTGATCTCCGTTCCGTCGATAGACTTTAACTTCAGGTTAATCCGGGATATTCCCTCTTCGATCTGAATGAAATCAGAGATTACTCCCATCTCTTCCAGTCTTCGGACAATTTCATCCCCTGTGAATCCTGCAACAAAACCAAGAGCTGTACTCTCAATTCCCAGATTCATCAGCACGGTAGAGACATTGGTTCCCTTACCACCTGGAAGAATCAGCTCAGAACTTGTACGGTTCGTCAAGCCCAGTCTGAAGTCTTCAACAGAAACGATGTAATCCAATGATGGATTAAACGTTACCGTATAAATCATTTTTTTCCCTCCCTGTTTCTTTTGTAATTGTATTATAACGTCAAATTCAATCAAAATCAATCACACTATTCCACAAATATAATGGTCGATTTTGATTGAATTTGCACAAAAAATGTTTTATCGTTCATATTCATTTACTATCTTTCAATTTCACTCAAAAAAGCTGTTGCAGTATTTCAGTGATTATCTGAAAATTCTACAACAGCTTTTTATTGCATCACTTATCATCTAATGTGGACAATAAGTATTCTTTTATTCTGTTTTTGATTATATTTAGCAGATTTCTGCTCCTGCAGGCATATCTTTCTCCGGTTTTACAAGCGCAAGGTTTCCTTCTGCATCCTCTGCACACAAAATCATTCCTTCAGAAAGAACTCCCGCAAGCTTCGCAGGTTTCAGATTCACAAGCACCATTACCTTCTTGCCTACCATCTCTTCCGGTTTGTAATGTTTTGCAATTCCGGACACGATCTGTCTTACCTGGCTTCCGATGCGAACCTGTGAGCAAAGCAGCTTTTTAGATTTCGGAACCTTCTCACATTTGATGATCTCTCCTACCTGGAACTGCAGCTTTTCAAAATCGTCAAATGTAATCTCTTCTTTTGGCTCAATATCAATCACAGGCTCCTGCGGTGCTTCCTCTTCTTCCTTTACAGGAGGATGAAGTTCTTCTACTTTTTTCAGAACATCTTCCACTTTCAGACGCGCAAACAGAATCTCCGGTGCATCCGTCACTTTTGTGCCGGACTCATAAAGTCCAAATGTATGAAGTGTGTCAAAGTCTCTCTTCTTCGCATTTAACTGTTTCAGAATCCGATCAGTAGTCTCAGGCATAAACGGCTCGAGCATAGCAGCTCCCATGCTGATTCCCTCTACCAGATTGTACATAACCGTTGCAAGACGGTCTTTCTTATCCTCCTCTTTTGCCAGTGCCCATGGCATTGTCTCATCAATGTATTTGTTCAGACGTTTGAAGAGTGCAAAAATCTCGGTCATGGCATCTGCCACACGCAGATCTTTCATCTTGGCTTCCACTTTATCAATCGTTGCAGTAGCCACAGCCTTCAGCTCCTCATCAACAGACTCACATACATTTGTATTTGTCACTACACCGTCAAAATATTTATTGGACATGGAAATCGTACGGTTTACCAGGTTACCAAGTGTGTTGGCAAGCTCGGAGTTCATACGCTCTACCATCAGCTCCCATGTGATGACACCATCGTTCTCAAACGGCATCTCATGAAGCACAAAATAACGAACAGCATCTACACCAAAGAAATCTACCAGTTCGTCCGCATACAGTACATTTCCTTTGGATTTGCTCATCTTGCCGTCACCTTGCAGAAGCCACGGATGACCAAATACCTGCTTCGGAAGCGGCAGATCGAGCGCCATCAAAAAGATTGGCCAGTAAATTGTATGGAAGCGGATGATATCCTTTCCGATCAGATGAAGATCTGCCGGCCAGTTTTTCTTAAAGAGATCGGAACTCTCTCCGTCACACTCATATCCAATACCGGTAATATAGTTGGTCAGCGCATCCAGCCATACATAAACAACGTGCTTTGGATCAAAGTCTACCGGAATTCCCCATTTGAAAGAAGTTCTGGATACACACAAATCCTGCAGCCCCGGAAGAAGAAAGTTGTTCATCATCTCATTTTTTCTAGACACCGGCTGAATAAATTCCGGATGCTCATTGATATACGCAATCAATCTGTCTGCATATTTGCTCATTCTAAAGAAGTATGCTTCCTCTTTTGCCGGTTTTACTTCACGTCCGCAGTCCGGACATTTTCCGTCTACGAGCTGAGACTCTGTCCAGAAGGACTCACAAGGTGTACAGTACAATCCTTCATAAGAACTTTTGTAGATATCTCCCTGATCATACAGTTTTTTGAAGATTTTCTTTACCTGCTTCTCATGGTCTTCATCGGTTGTACGAATGAATTTATCATAGGAAGTATTCATCAAATCCCAAATTCTGTGAATTTCACCAGATACATTGTCCACGAATTCCTTCGGTGTAATTCCAGCTTCCTGTGCCTTTAATTCAATCTTCTGTCCATGCTCATCGGTTCCTGTCTGGAAAAACACATCGTATCCCTGCAGTCTTTTAAATCTTGCAATACTGTCCGCCAGAACGATCTCATACGTATTACCGATGTGTGGCTTTCCTGACGTGTAGGCGATGGCTGTCGTAATATAATACTTTCCTTTATTCTCCATCTCTCTTCTCCTTCTCTGTGATTAAAATAAAAAGTAAAATAAAAAACGTCCTCCCTTATAATTAAGAAAAGACGAGAGTTTTCATATGACAGTAGAATAGCATAATTTTGATTTTTTGTAAAGGCTTAGAAGCAAAGCTCCAAAGCCAATTCTCCCGAAAAAAAAGCATATCGGAGTAACCCGATATGCCTTGAAAATTCTTATTTTTTGACTGCTTCTTAGCCAAAGTATCTCTTTAACAGACCAGCAAATGCTTTTCCGTGACGAGCCTCGTCTCTTGCCATCTCATGAACTGTGTCATGGATTGCATCCAGGTTTGCAGCTTTTGCACGTTTAGCCAGATCTGTTTTACCAGCTGTAGCACCGTTCTCAGCCTCTACTCTCATCTGAAGGTTTTTCTGTGTGCTGTCTGTTACAACTTCACCAAGTAACTCAGCGAATTTTGCAGCATGCTCAGCTTCTTCGTAAGCAGCTTTCTCCCAGTATAAACCGATCTCTGGATATCCTTCTCTATGAGCAACACGAGCCATAGCCAGGTACATACCTACTTCTGAACACTCACCTTCAAAGTTTGCTCTTAAGTCAGCTTTGATATCTTCCGGAACATCACTTGCAACACCAACTACGTGCTCAGCTGCCCATGTCATTTCGCCTTCCTGTTTTACGAATTTTTCTGCAGGAGCTTTACAGATTGGACATACTTCCGGAGCTGCCTCGCCTTCATAAACATAACCGCATACGCTACATACAAATTTTGCCATTGTTTTGTTCTCCTTTTCTTTATAATAAATAATTTTATGTTGTTCCTCGTTAGTAATTAATAATAGTAACTCTTACTGATATTAATATACCACACTGTTTTTTGCTTGTCAAGGCATTTCCTTTTCTTTCTCTACTTTTTTCATACAATTTACACAAAGTCCATAAAAATTTGTAATATGCCCTTCGATTTTGCCTGGAAAAACTAACGCTGCTTTCTGATCAAGCGCACTGTCTTCTTCTATATCCAGATCAATCACACTATGACAATTTCTACAGATAAAATGGTTATGAGGACTTTTTCTGGCATCATAACGATCGGGTCCATTACTTACAGTCACTTTCGTAATTTCGCCAATATCCGCCAGAAGTGACAGATTTCTATACACTGTTCCAAGACTGATATTCGGAAATACCACTCTGAGATTCTCATACACAGTATCGGCAGATGGATGGTCATGGCGTGAGTCTAAAAACTCTTTGATTGCCTCTCTCTGTCGGCTGTATTTTAATGCTGCCATTTTTCCTCCTTTCAATAACAATAATTGTTACTGAAACAAGCATAGCATATCGTACTTATTTTGTCAAGTTTATTCAAGTATCCTCAAATACGCGATACTTTGCCCAACATACTAAATCGTTACTGTTCACATACCACTATTCTGCGGATTCATCAGACACCGTTTCCTCTTCCGTTGTAACCGAAGCATCGTCCTCTGTCTCTTCTTCCTCCGCCTGCTTGAAAGAATACTTATCGTTATCGGTTACCTTTAATGTCTTCAGAACTTTTTTATTCTGATCAATCTTAGAATCTTCGCGCCACTTCTGTGTTGTCTCATCATACAGCTCCTGCTGTCTGTCATTGATAATTATCTGTTTCTCGTCTTCTGTTGCATCCTTATCAAAAGCGGCATCGAGGCGAACGACATAATAAGCACCGTCAGACTCTACCAGCTTGCTTGCCACCTCTCCGTCTGTCAGATCTTTGACGGTATCACGCACCTCCTGAGGAACTGCTGTATCGTTCTCTTCCTCTGCGGTAGAAGCTGTTGTAAAATGTGTAGTCGTAGCGCTCAGATCTTCATCTACTCCCTTTGCGATTGCATCCATGTCCGCATCTGCCGTAGCCATCACTTCATCCAGAATCTGCTGTGCTCTTGTCTTTGCATCTGCCTTCTCTTCTTCGGAATCCTCCTGTGTTTCCTCACTATCCTCTACCTTGACAAACGTAACTCCTGTCTGGGCAGCCTCATCATCGGAAACATTTGTATCTGCATCGGCGGTAATCGGGTCATGCATTTTCTCTTTATAATAAGATAACTCGAGTACCTCCTCGACCATAGACTGATCTACACCAAGATACGTAAGTGTTTCTTCCTCGTTCGCTTCGATGAATGTTTCTGCCGCTTTCTCAATCTTATCTTTCTCTTCATCAGAAACAGCCACATCATAATCAGCGGCATGCTGGCGCAGAATTACCATATCTTCCACCTGCTCCATTACATCTGCAAGTGTCTGCTCCCCGTAGGTCTCTCCACTTTCTTCGTCTGCCACCTGACTCCAGATTCCTTTAGAGCCACCAAAATACATCTCATACATCTGAGCGGTCTGTGCCTGCTGATAACGCAGCATCAGGTTTACTGTTCCAAGTTTTATCTCTTCATCGTTTACAGTCGATACTGTTTTGCTTCCATCAACATTCTTTGAACAGCCTGTCATACTTCCCACCGCCAGCGTTGCGGCAGCGGCACAGACTGCTGCTTTTTTGAAATAGTTTTTCATCTCTTCCTCCTCTAACGCATTCATATCTTTGAGTATAAACTTTTTTCTTTTTTCGGGCAAGGTTTCTATGCAAATTTCAGGAATTCTTCACATTTGTATTACTCTTGCACCAAAAACAAAATTTTTTCCAACAATTCCCGAATTGACTGGATCTTCTTTCTATCAATCTGAAATAGAAAATATGGATTTTTTTCTACTTTAAACTCCAGCTGACGGTTGTATTCCGTCAGAAGCGGAGGAATCCCCGCCGGATTGATTTTCGCTCGTTCATACATCGTCATCTTCACCGTATTTCCACGCTGCTTTACCTCCGTCATATAAGCTTTGTGGGCCAGCGCCTTCAAATTTGCAATAAACAAAAGATTCATGACTGCCTTTGGCGGCTCTCCGAAACGATCCAGAAGTTCTTCCAACATGTCTTCATACTCTTCCTGATTCTCAATTCCCGCAATTCGTTTGTAGATATCCAGCTTTTGCATTTCATTTACAATATAGTATTCTGGTATAAAGGCATCGATATCGAGATCAATCGTTGTCTCAAAGTCTTCCATGTGTGGAATTCCTTTTGCCTCTTTCACGGCCTCGCTAAGCATTTTACAGTACAAATCATATCCGACTGACTCCATGTGTCCATGCTGCTCCGCTCCCAAAAGATTGCCAGCCCCGCGAATCTCCAAATCTCTCATAGCAATTTTAAATCCACTTCCAAGCTGCGTAAATTCCCGAATGGCAGACAAACGCTTTTGCGCTGTCTCCTGAAGCAATTTGTCTCTGCGATACATCAAAAAAGCATACGCAAGACGATTGGAACGCCCGATTCTTCCTCGCAGCTGATAGAGCTGTGAAAGTCCGTAGCGGTCTGCATCATGGATAATCATCGTATTCGCATTAGAAATATCCAGCCCTGTCTCAATAATTGTGGTAGACACCAGCACATCAATATCTCCATTGATAAAATCAAACATAATTCGTTCCAGCTGCCGCTCATTCATCTGTCCGTGTGCATACGATACCACTGCATCCGGAACCAGCTGCTGTACTTTTCCTGCTACATCTGCAATATCATTGACACGGTTATAGACATAATAAACCTGCCCGCCTCTGTTTAATTCTCTCGCAATCGCCTCACGCACGGTTTCCTCATCATATTCCATCACATACGTCTGAATCGGCATACGATCCATCGGCGGCTCTTCCAGCACACTCATATCACGAATGCCAATCAAACTCATGTGAAGCGTACGCGGGATCGGAGTCGCTGTCAATGTCAGAACATCCACATTTTTCTTTAATTTCTTAATTTTTTCCTTGTGTGTGACGCCAAAACGCTGTTCCTCATCAATAATCAGCATGCCCAAATCTTTAAATTTTACATCCTCGGATAAAATACGATGCGTTCCGATTACAATATCCACAAAACCTTTCTTGAGATCCTGTATTGTTTTCTTCTGCTCTGTCGAAGAACGAAAACGGCAAAGAAGATCCACACGCACCGGAAAATCCTTCATTCGCTGTACAAAGGTATTGTAATGCTGCTGTGCCAGAATAGTCGTCGGCACAAGATAAGCCACCTGCTTTCCATCTTGAATTGCCTTGAACGCAGCCCGAATCGCAATTTCTGTCTTTCCATAGCCGACATCTCCACAGATGAGGCGGTCCATAATCTTATTGCTTTCCATATCCCGCTTTGTATCTTCAATCGCCTGAAGCTGATCTTCCGTCTCCTCATAGGGAAACATTTCCTCAAATTCCTTCTGCCAGACAGTATCCGGCTCATAGGCATAACCTTCCGTTTCCTGGCGGGCCGCATACAACTCCACCAGGTCTTGGGCGATATTTTTCACAGCTCCTTTGACTTTGGACTTTGTTTTGTACCACTCCTGGCCTCCCAGCCGATTCAATTTCGGGCGTTTGGCATCGGCTCCCGCATATTTCTGCAAAGTATCAAGCTGTGTAGCCAGAATATAAAGGTTGCTGCCGCCGCTGTACTCAATCTTAATATAGTCTTTGACGACCTTATCCACCTCAACCTTTTCGATTCCCCGGTAAATACCCAGTCCGTGATTTTCATGTACCACATAATCTCCGACAGACAGCTCAGCAAAATCCTGAATTTTCTGTCCGGAATATTGACGTCTTTTTTTCTTTTTTCGCTGCTCATGCCCGAAAATATCCGATTCTGTGATAACTACAAATTTCACCATCGGATACTCAAAGCCTTTGCGTGCATGTCCGTACACCACCATGATTTCTCCCGGCTGAATCAAGCGATTTTCGTCTTCTGTGTAAAATGCATTCAAGTCATTGTCCCGCAAATCCTCCGCAAGGCGGGCGGCTCTTGTTCTTGAACCGGACATCAGAACAACCTGATATTTTTTTCTCTTCCACACGGCCAGGTCTTTTACCAAAAGATCAAAGCTGTTGTTATAAGAACTGACCGACTGCACCATCAAATCATATTTTCCGATGATTTTCCAGTCTCTGGGACTTTGCTCAATTGTACAGACAGCTGCGCAATAACGGCTGTTGAGTTTTTTACAGATTTCTTTGTAATCACAGAGCATATCCTCCGTCAGATCGCAGTATCCACGCGCCTGTCTGTTTCTCATACTTTCCCGAAATTCCCGCTCCATCTGTGTAGCAGCCTCTGTCAGGCGGTTCGGCTCATCAAGATAGACGATCGTTTCTTTTTTCGGAAAATAATCCAGAAACGAAACCATATCTTTTTCTTCTTCCTTCTCAGCGGCTGGATAAATCACAATCTGATCCAGCTGCTCCAGAGAGCGCTGGCTATCCACATCGAAACTGCGGATAGAATCAATCTCATCTCCCCACAATTCCACACGGACAGGATTTTCTTCTGTCAAAGGATAAATATCCACAATATCTCCGCGCACGGCAAATTGCCCAGACATTTCTACCTGGGCTACCCGCTCATATCCGGAGGATACGAGATCTTTTTTCAATTGTTCTAAATCAATGACTGCTGCATTTTGCAGATGAATCAGACTGGCCTTGATGCGCGCAAGCGGTCTCAGGTAATCCATACACCCGTTGATGCTGGTAAAAACAACAGGCTGTTTTCCCTCCAGCAAAGCTTTTACCACCTGCATTCTCTGCCGAATCAGAAGATTTCCATGAATATCCGTCCGGTAAAAAAGCAAATCCTTGCCGGGATACAGCATGGCTGATTTTGAATAGAAGCGGTAATCTTCATACAAATCTCTGGCTTTTTGATCATCTGCCGCAATAATCAACTGGCTTTGGGAAGACTGGGAAAGTCCATACAGCAAATGTGCCTTCTGCGAATCCATACAGCCGGAAATCTGAATAATTCCCTGTTTTTTTCCCAGATTTCCTGAAAGCGCCTCAAACTCTGCCATCTTGTGCAGCGGCTGAATAAATGCCTTCATTTCTGTCTATCCCCTCTATTCTTTTCTGTTATATTCATTCATTGCAGCATCCGGACCTTCTTCCACAATCATGGCTACGGCCTTTGATGCTCTCACAATAGTCTCATCAATGTGTGTTCTCTCTTCACTGGAAAATCGCCCCAGAACATAGTCAGCCAGATCCCATCCCTTCGGCTTCGCTCCCACGCCGACTTTTACTCTTGTAAAATTCTGCGTTCCAAGCTTCTGAATGATGTCCTTCATGCCATTATGGCCTCCGGCACTTCCCTTTTTGCGAATACGAAGCTGTCCCGGCTCCAGATCAATATCATCATATACAACAATCAATTCAGATTCCGGATCAATTTTAAAATAATCCACCATTGCGCGGATGGGACCTCCGCTTAAATTCATAAAAGACAAAGGTTTCACCAGAATTACTTTCTCACTGCCGATTCTTCCCTTGCCATACATAGCATCAAACTTTACACCGGATCCCGGAACATTATATTCTTCCACCAGTTCATCTATGACATCAAAGCCCATGTTATGTCTTGTTTTCTCGTATTTACTTCCCGGATTTCCCAATCCCGCAATTATATACATACTGTAATCTCCTGTTTTCTTCTATTATAATCTTATCAACTGAAATAAACCATCTCGTCTTCCAACGGTTCACAGATTTCTACGCTTTGCGCGTGAATCACTGGTCCATAACCATGATAGGCTGCCTGTTTTTCCACAGCAATCGTACCCGTCACCTCTACCCAGTCATCAGACTTTAACTTGGAAGCATAAGGGCTCTTGCAGATATAGCCGATAAACGTCGTATCATCTGCACAGCAGGTCATCGCAATTCTTCCCGGTACAAAACACTTGGAATTCATGCCGGTCGGCTTTAATACTCTTCCCTTGAATTTTACGGTTTTTCCTTCATATTTATCCGGATGATCCAGCGCATCCACATACCAGATACCATAATCCTCCGGCAAAATATCAATCACCGGTGCATCCAGATCAAAAGGGAGGGACTCCGCAAAAACATCAATTTCTCCCTCATCATCCTCAAAAATAATTTCCGAGCTCTGGTTCACGACTTTGATGCTTCTTCGATACGTTGCAAGCGGATCGCTCTCTTTGCATCGATTAAACAGCACCAGTTCTGCATGACGTACCATCTCCATAAACAGAGATTTCATATTGTTCATATACATCTGGAAGGTACTTCCATCCACTGTCGTAATATGCTGCACGATTCCCCATCCGGAAGGAAGGCGCATCTCCTCAAAACGTTTTACAGACCACATACCATTATACTCAATCAGCACACGTCCCGGATTGTGGGCAATCTCCAGTGCCATCAAGTATTCCGGTGTCAGGTCTTCTTCATTTTCTACCACTTCCACTACCGTATTGCACGCTTTGAGACTTTCCGGATCGTACTCCTCCTCGCCTTCTTCGCACAGAATCAACAGTGTTTTTTCCGGAATCGCAAAATAATCCTGCTCTATCGTAAATCTCAGAAAACTGGTCTTTCCGCTCTCCAGAAAACCAGTCATGAGATATATGGGAACTCTTATTTCTTCTTCCTGCATGCTCTCACTCCTATATCTTTTTACGCATTTACACCAAACAATTCTGCAAGCTTCTGTTCCTGAAGTTTGGAACCAATGACACAGATTCTTCCGGTGTAATCTGCTTCTCCGCTTCGCACATCATCTTCTCCCGGAACCATATCAAAATAAATCCACTGTCCGTCACTACCTTCTACCATTCCCTTGCTTCTGAGAATCACACCATATTCCTCGCTCTCAGACAGCGTGTCCAGGATGTTCTCAATCTGCTCTTTTGTAAATGTCTTCGCCGTCTCACATCCCCAGCTTGTAAACACTTCATCTGCATGATGATGGTGGTGATCGTGGTGATGGTCATGGCCGCATCCACATTCGTCATGATCGTGATGATGCTCGTGATCGTGATGATGGTCATGCTCACATCCGCATTCGTCATGGTCGTGATGATGCTCATGATCGTGGTGATGCTCATGATCGTGGTGATGATCGTGCTCATGGTCATGCTCACATCCGCATTCGTCATGATCATGATGATGATGTTCATGGTCATAATGTCCACCACATACCGGGCATACTTCTTCCTGCATCAGCTCATCTGCCAGCGATACTGTCTTCTCCATTGCCTCAAGCAGCTTTGCTCCGCTTAATTTCTCAATTGGAGTTGTCACAAGCGTGGCATCCTCTTTCATTTTTCCTTTCAGAAGCTCAATCGCCTCATGAATTTTCTTATCATCTGCAATATCTGTTCTGCTCAGAATAATCGTGCTGGCATTCTCTACCTGATTCTCAAAGAATTCACCAAAGTTGCGCAGATACATTTTACATTTCTTCACATCAACAACCGTCGTCAGACTGTTAATTGCAATATCTGCCTCTTTCTCCACAGAGAGCACTGCTTTTGTCACATCAGACAGCTTGCCTACACCTGACGGCTCGATAATAATTCTGTCCGGATGATATTTGTCAATGACTTCTTTCAGTGCAACACCAAAATCTCCAACCAGAGAACAGCAAATGCATCCGGAATTCATCTCACGGATTTCAATTCCCGCCTCTTTCAGGAAACCGCCGTCGATACCAATCTCCCCAAATTCATTTTCAATCAGAACCACCTGCTCTCCAGCCAGACTGTCCTTTAATAACTTTTTGATCAATGTTGTTTTTCCGGCTCCCAAAAATCCGGAAATAATGTCTATCTTTGTCATAATTTTCCTCCTGTTCTTCTTCATTAACAGATTCACCTTTGGCTATTATAGCACAAAACGAATCCTGCGCAAGGTTTCAAAATTTCAGAAACACCAAAAGGGACGAAAGTACCATCGATACTCTCGTCCCCTCATTCATAATAAATTCTCTTACTTGATTAACCGTTGATCATGAAGTTCATCAGACGATCAACATCTTCTTTCTCAGAAGCAATGATCTCCAGCTCCGGAATCTCACCGTTGGAGAAAATGTTTGCCAGAGAAACATACTGAGATAATTTGGATTTAAGATTTAATCTATCACCTTCGCCTGTTACTAATTCAACTCTACCAGTACAGCTGTCAACTACATCGAAAAATTTCTGAATGTCTTTAATATTTGATACTTTCATTTTAGAAATCTCCTTTCTTTTATCTACAGCTATTATACTATCACTTCCAGAAAAAGGCAATTGTCGAATCCTCCTAAACCTTTTCCTTGTCTTTTTCAAAAGCTATACAAATTTTCTAACAGATTTTGACAACCCACCAGATTCCGCCATACAATTTTAATACTGGAATACAGCAACACCGTATGGAGGCAGTTCGTATCCAATCGAATAATCACGGTTGTCCGCATTAATCTTCTCAGCTTTGAATACCTGAGGTTCGCACATACCCTTCTCTGTGAAGATCAGTTTATACTGTTTCTTCTTCGGCACACCTACGCGGTAATCCGGTCTTGCCACCGGCGTAAAGTTGCATACAAACAACAGATTGTTTCTCTTTGTCGGTGATTTACGCACAAAGCTGAAAATACTGCGGTTTCCGTCCTCAGGATTGATCCACTCAAAGCCTTCCGGGTCATTGTCCATCGCATAAAGGGCCGGATATTTGCGGTAAAGTTCCAGAAGCTGATGAACATAACTCTTCAAATCACGGTGATTATCTTCACCAAGCAGGAACCAGTCAATCTCTCTCTCCTCACTCCACTCACGAAGCTGTCCGAAATCCTGTCCCATAAACAGAAGCTTCTTGCCCGGATGGCCAAACATAAATGCATAACCTGCCTTCAGATTTTTAAATTTATCATCCAGCTCGCCCGGCATCTTATTCAGCATCGAGCATTTCAAATGAACCACTTCATCATGAGACAATACCAGAACGTATTTTTCACTGTAAGCATACATCATGGAGAATGTCATCTTGT
>JALFVM010000091.1 GCA_022787145.1 Lachnospiraceae bacterium
CCCTGCACATAATCTTTATTTAATTCCTCAAGCACCGTTGCACGTACCTGCCGCATATATTTTGCTGACATGGAAATGGCAAGTGTCAGAGTTGGCATCATCGCACTCTTTACATTGACACCCGTAGAAATAATCGGAAGCCATCCAAGCTTAATACTGAGCAGCTGCATCAGCACCATACCAACAAAGAAATTCGGCATTGCATTTCCGACAAAACTACAAAACCGCAAAAGCAGATCGATAAATCGGTCGTGACGAACAGCAGCCAGTATACCAAGCGGAATTGAAATCACAACGGTCATCAAAATCGACATCGCTGTCAAAATCAAAGTGGCCGGCAGTTTTGACAGAAAGGTATGAAACACATCCTCTCCGGACACATAGCTTGTTCCCATATCACCTCGAAGCATACCGCCCATCCAGTTGAAATACTGCACCAGAAATGGCTGATCCAGACCAAGCTCTGCACGCTTCGCATCTATAATCTCCTGCGACACTTCCGTTCCGCGGTTCGCATACATTTCTGTAACCGCATCACTTCCAGCTACTCGCATCATCGCAAAAGATAAAAATGTAATACCAATCAGAATTGGTATCAACTGCAGTATACGTTTCCCTACATACTTCATTTGTTTCTCCTCTCACTCAAAAAAACACCCTACTGATTTTATCAGATCTTTTTGCAGTCAATAGAAAAAGATTTCTACAAAGAACATTCATAGAAATCTTTCCCTGTGACATTTATGGCTATCAGAATTTTTAATACGAGTTTGGAGGTCTTCGTATGTGTGTTTGTTGAGTGAATTCATTTTTATTCTGATAGTTAGAAAGTCTCCTGTAAACTTCTTTAGGAGTTATCCTGTGACTTTATCTTACCAAAGTGTTAAGTCTTTCACAAGCTCCCCGGGGGGTTGTTTTTTTTGTTTTTTTTCAATCAGAAAAAGCCCGGAAATCCAGGCTTTTTCCTATTTTTTCTCTCTTCGTATCCCTGTCCGGGGGATATTTGCTACTTCATCGCCTTTAACAGGAACAATGGAGTCGGATTGTAGAACTGATCCTTCTCCACATAAATCCTTTTACTGATACCAAGATCAATCGCAAACTGCTCCATTCCGATTTTTCCAAGTGTCTCCAGATCCCAGGCCGGACGGGCATGAGAACTAATCGGAAGCTGGCGCTTGATGTCCTCACACTCCTGCATCATCTCTGTCTCAATCTTGTTATGCGTATGATTGGTTGGAAGATCGGAAGTATCCGCAAAATCCACCGCTCCGTAATTGGCATCAAAATTCAGCAGCACACCACCTTTTTTCAGCACACGGTTCCACTCCCGATAAGCCCTTGCCGGGTCCGGCAATGTCCAGGTCAGATTTCTGGAAATGACCAGATCAAACGTCTCATCCGCAAATTCCGGATTTTCTGCATCCATCACCTGAAATGCGCAATTGACACCCTCTTCCTCTGCCAGTTCCTGTGCATGACGAATCATATCGGGAGTCAAATCAATTCCTGTCACCTCATGTCCATATTTTGCCAGCAAAATTGAGAAAAATCCAGCTCCGCAGCCGACATCGAGAATCTTCAGTTTTTCTCCCTGCGGGATATGCTGTGTGATTTCCTGCATCCATCGGTCGGCAAGCGCACTGTGCAGTTCTTCTCTTCTCTGCTCCATAAAACTGTCGCTTCGTTTCGTCCAGTAGGAGGTAATGCGCTCCTTGCGCTCGTCTCTCTCATAGGCAATCTCACCGTAGGCAATCATCGGACCTTTTTTGACTACCTGCAAGCTTCCTGTCTGATAAAGGATGACGCCGCTGCTGACTGCGCGGCTGACCTCAAGCACGCGTCCCTCATAATCTTTTACAACACCGAGGACTTCTCCCTCGATGATTAAATCTCCCGCTTTCTTTCGCGGATACCATAAGCCCTTGACGTTCGCAGCCTGATACTGCACGTTCTTGACATCCAGTGGATAGTAATGACGGTAATCGCGCTGTCCCTCACAGACTCCAAGAAATTTGAGAATGTTGCGGACATCACGTTTTGTCGACTGCACCTCTTCCATCGTCCAGCCGCCCATGCCGCCCCTCTCGATCATAATACTCGGCACACCGATCGATGCCGCATAGTTGTAAGAGCCTCCGGTTGCAGTCAGAGACATTACCATATACGGTACATCCACCTGCTGGGCCATTTTTCGAGACATCTGGCTCACTTCCGACTCTGCCTTGCCTGCATAATAGACGTATGGAGTCAATTCCTCATAATCATCGCCGCTGTGCAGATCAATATAATAGTCAGCAATCGAAAGAAGCTGTCTCGTCACCAGATCGGCAAGACGTTCCAGACGCTCTCCATCCATATTTCCAGGGAAAAGGCGATAGAGATTCCTTCCTCCCGTCATACCGGCACTTCCTTTTCTCTGCTCAAATTCCTCTCTGCTGATGACTTTGATAATAATCACAGTGCCATCAATCTTCTCCGGTCTAAGCTCCCTGCCAAGTTCTACGGCCGCCTCAACTCCGACATATTCTCCCGGATGAATACCTGCTGTAATCAGCACTGTTTTTCCCGGTCTGTCTCCGCGAATCACCGTTGCCGGGAATTCAAATTCCCCGTCCTCGAGTTTCAGAAAACCACTGACGGATTCTCCCTGATGCACGGTAAAGTTTCCGAGTACCAGCGGTCTGTCCCATTCCGTCTCTTTGTTTTTTTCTTCTGTGTATGCCATGTTGTTATTCTCCTCATCGAATTCCTTTTACGCAAAACATTGGCGTGGAGCCATAATTGACTTTCTCGACCTCAGACCAGACTTCTTTCCATACGTCCAGGTCAATCTCAATCTGTGAAAATCCAAGCTCACGAAGTACCTGTTCATCCCACTGCGGACGCATCCTCTGGCTCAGAGGCACCTGTCTTGCAATATCCTCCATAGCATCAATATCCGTACAGGTGTAATGATCCTCCATGCCCGTCTCGCTGACACGCGCTCTGTCCTGTTCGTATTCTCTTCGTTTTTCCTCATCAAACAGGTGATGATACCAGTTGGCATCGTAATTCAGCAAAATGCCGCCCTTTTTGAGGACACGCTGCCACTCCTTGTACGCCTGCACCGGCTTTTCCAGATTCCAGGTCAGATTTCTTGTAACAATCACATCAAACATTTCATCCGCAAACTCCAGATTCTGCGCATCCATACGGCGAAAGTCTATTTTGTCCGCCAGTTCTCCAGCATTCTTTTTTGCTTCCTCCAGCATTGCCTCTGTGTAATCGATTGCCGTCATATGATAGCCGGCCTTTGTCAGTATAATCGAAAAAAATCCCGGACCGGTTCCGATATCCAGGATTTTCAGATTCTCTTTTTCCTCTTTCGGGATGTGTCGCTTTAGCTCATCAAGCCAGTGAATCTTATTATCTCCTGCCAGTTCCTCCTGATTGACCTGTGAATACCCTTCGGCACGGTCCGTCCAGTAATGTTCAATATCCTGTAATAATTCCACGAAATAACGCCCTCATCTTTCTTTTTACTACCTATAAGAATAGCATTTTGCGAAATATGTCACAACCCCCGGCAGGGGATATTTTTATGTTTGCCATACTCTTTTGCACCACATTTTTTGCCAAAAAAGACACGCCAGCATTGACCTGTCTTTCCTTCCTTAATCAATAATTTCCATCAGTTTGCCGCAGCAGATCGGAATCTGATCACCTTCTCTGCATACACAACGGCAATTCCAGCCCATTCGCCTCCAAAAGTTCTTTATCCGATAAAATCTCTTCTGCCTTTCCGTCGCGAATAATCGTCCCCCCTGCCATGAGAATGACACGGCTGCACGTATCGAGGATCATGTCCAAATCATGCGAAGCAATAATCTTCAAGTGATGAAATTGATTTAAAATCTGAATCAGATATCTCCGGTTGCGCGGGTCCAGCGCGATGGATGGCTCATCCATCAGGATGATGTCCGGTGTCATGGCAAGAATCGTTGCGATGGAAACCATCTTTTTCTCACCGCCCGACATTTTATAAATCTGCTTGTTTTTGAGATGTTCAATGTGAATCATCGAAAGTGCGTTTTCCACTCGCTCCTGCACCTCCGGTTCCGACAATCCATAATTTCTCGGACCAAACGCGATATCTTCATATGCGGTGGACATAAAAAGCTGGCTGTCGGAATCCTGAAACACATAACCGATGCGCTCCCGGATCTTTGGCAGAATCTGCTTTTCTACCTTCATCCCTTCTACGGAAATCGTTCCCTCATATCCAAGATTCAGGCCTACCAGAAGCTTTAAAAGTGTCGACTTTCCGACTCCATTCGCCCCGATCAGGCCAATACTTTCGTGTTCATGCGCAGAAAAAGTCACGTCACGCAAAATGGGAACGGACTTTTCGTAGCTATAATTTACATGTTCAAAATTAATTCGAATATGACTCATCGTTTTTCTCCAATATTATCGTATTTTTATAACTGCAAAAATGATTACCCACACAATCAGATAGAGATAATCTTTTGCACCGCATTTTTTTCTGGACGCGTAGGAAAACTCTCCCTGATAGCCGCGAAGAACCATGCTCTCGTAAACGGCATTCGCTTTGTCCATGCTGCGAAGAAGGAGCTGTCCTGCAAGAGATCCCCACACCTTAAAATGCACGCCCTTCTGTCCCGGTGCCCGCAGACTGTAAGCCTGCATAATCCGGCTTGCCTCGCCCAGAAGGACCGTAACATAGCGATAGGTGAGCTGAATCTGCGTCACAACAACAGCAGGAATTTTCAGAAGCCGCATCGCATAACATATTTTTTCAATCGGCGTCGTCGCAATCAGCAGATAGGACGCAAGCACACTGTAAACGCCTTTGATCATCAATGTCACCATGGAAATCATTCCAGTTGTGATTACCAGACCGCCCACCTGTGCAATCGGTGTTCTATCAAAAAATGGATTAAACAATCCTACAAAGCATACAAGTGGCAAAACAACTCGAAGCCGCCTAATACTGTCACGAAAAGATATTTCTCCCAGCACAAACAGTGCTGCTGGGTAAACGCCCATCAGAAGCACTCCTGCCAGATCATATTTAGAAAAAGAAACCGTCACCGCAATATAGAGAATTGTCAAAAGCAGCTTAACCAGTGGATGAATTTGATTCACCCACTGGTCTCTATTTGCGACGGTATCCATATAATGGATTTCATAAATTGCACCGTCTATTTTACTCATATTTTATTGTTCCTTTTTTTTGAAGAATTTAAATGCATAGCATCCGCCTATGCACACGACAACCACAAGCAGCGAGCCCACAATTCCGGAAAACGTTGTTCCAAGCGCAGAATCCGAACCCTTAAACGCATAATCCGGAAGAAGTGCTGTCGTTTCCTGCACGCTTTCTGCTGCTGTGTAAGCACTGGTTCCTTTGGAGTCAACCTCTGTAGAGCCGGTGATTTTCTCAATCGACCATTCCAGTCCGTCTGGATTGGAGGATGCCACCAGAGAAAGCCCTCCGCCAATCAAAACAACAAGGATTCCAAGAATCACGATCGTATCTTTGAAGGAAGCTTTTCCCTTGTCTGCACTTCCTGAAACATCCATTAAAATTTCCGGTCTTGCCTCATAGATAAACAGCAGAACGGCTGTCGTAATCAGTCCTTCTACAAATCCAATCGCCAGATGAATCGGCTGCAT
>JALFVM010000102.1 GCA_022787145.1 Lachnospiraceae bacterium
CATGGATATCTTTTTTGTTCATATATGTACAGGTTCCTTTCTCTTTGGATTTACGGAAACGGGCGGAACACGCTCTGCGGTCCCGCCTGTCTGTCACTCTATTATAAAATCAATCCGTTTCCGATTCAAGCTGTTTTTTCCCGGACCGCAAAACGTAGACAAAATCTTCCAGTAACATTTCTCCCATATCCTGCTTGTCTTTTTCTGCATCTCTCTGTCGGACAGATATCGTTTTTGCTGCTTCTTCTTTTTCCCCTACGATAATCATATACGGTACTTTATCCAGACGTGCTTCCCTGATCTTATATCCCAGCTTTTCATCTCTTTCATCGGTTTCCACACGAATCCCGTACTTTTTCAACTTCTCTGCGACCTCATTGGCATACCGCAGATATTTGTCTGAAACCGGCAATATTTTTACCTGTACCGGAGCCAGCCACACCGGGAATTTCCCTGCATAGTGTTCAATCAATATACCGATAAATCTTTCCACGGATCCAAATACCACACGATGAATCATAATCGGACGATGCTTTTGTCCGTCAGCTCCCACATATTCCGCATCAAATCGCTGTGGCAGCTGAAAATCCAACTGAATGGTTCCGCACTGCCATGTTCTTCCTATGGAATCTTTCAGATGAAAATCCAGCTTCGGCCCGTAAAACGCTCCATCTCCTTCATTCACATGATAATCCATATCCATGACTTTCATGGCATCTTCCAGGGCTGTTGTTGCCAAATCCCACTCTTCTTCGCTCCCGATACTGTCTTCCGGCTTGGTGGAAAGCTCCACACTGTATGGAAAACCAAATCTGGAATACACCTCATCGATCAGTCTGACAACATTCTGAATTTCCTGCGTAATCTGTTCCTGTGTCATAAAGATATGTGCATCATCCTGAGTAAAACATCTTACACGCACAAGTCCATGAAGCTGTCCTGATTTTTCATGTCTGTGAACCATCCCCAGCTCGCCCAAGCGCATGGGAAGATCCTTATAGGAACGAGGTTCCATCTTGTAGACCAGCATACCTCCCGGACAATTCATCGGCTTGACTGCAAAATCCGTATCATCAATCACTGTGGTATACATATTTTCCCGATAATGATCCCAATGCCCGATGTTTCCCACAGACTCCGATTCAGCATCATCGGTGTAGAAATCTCCAGGTAACCTTCCCGTCTGTGTATCTCCCGCCAATAATCAATCAGCAGATTTTTTAACACCATTCCTTTGGGAAGGAAAAATGGAAATCCCGGTCCCTCATCCAGCAATGCAAATAATCCCAACTCTTTTCCCAGTTTTCTGTGATCCCGCAACCGTGCTTCCTCCTGCATTTTCAGATACTGCTCCAGTTCCGATGCTTTTGGAAATGAAATGCCGTAAATACGTGTAAGCATTTTATTGTGTTCATCCCCTCGCCAGTAAGCACCCGCAACAGACAGAAGTTTAAATGCCTTAATCTGACAGGTATTGGAAATATGCGGACCGGCGCAAAACTCCGCATAATTTCCCTGCCTGTAAAAACTGATTTTCTCTGTCTTTGGGAGATTTTGGATCATCTCCAGCTTATATGGTTCTTTTTCCTGTTCCATATAAGAAATAGCTTCCTCCCGACTCATTTCATAAACCTGCAATGACAGGGATTCCTTCACGATTTTCTTCATCTCTGCCTCCACTTCTTTCAGAGATTCCTCCGTAAATGGGAAACTGAAATCAAAATCATAGTAGAACCCATTCTCAATAGCCGGTCCGATGGCGCATTTTGTCTTCGGATACAAACGCTTCACAGCCTGTGCCATCACATGAGCACTGGTATGCCAGAATGCCTCCCGAACTTCTTTTTCTTCAAATGTTCCTTCCCATACACTGCCGTCTCTTCGTATTACTTTCATTTCTTATGTCTCCTTTCCCGCACTTCTTCTGCGGTTTCCTGGTTGATCTTTATGCTCTTTAAGCAATGTTTCATAACATAAGAAAAGCACCCCGGACATACAACATTCATGTATCTCCAAGGGTGCAGTAATCGCACGGTTCCACCTTGACTTTTCACTTCAGATTCCATCAAATCCTATCCTTTAACGCAGGCATACGGTAACACTTAACGATCTGTCATCTTAGGCATTACAGCTCGGGAATGGTTTTCGTAAACATTCCTCATGAACAGCTTCCACCACACACTGCTCTCTCTGGATGATTCCTGTAAACTACTCTTTTCCGTCATTGCTTTTCTTATGCTATTGACTGTAATCATACCATCTGCTTTTTTCTTTGTCAATGAACGACTTTTATCAAAGTATCATTCATACAATATTCTTCCATTTTCTTCACAGATTTTCCTTAGCATTCCATCCTGAATCTGCCAGGCTTCTCCCCATACAGTCTCCACGCCATCCGTCGAAAGCAGATAACTCCCGTCCGGCAGTACTAAAAATTTCTTTCCATAACTGTCTTTGTACGTAATATCCTCATACAGTCTCTGCCCGTCCAGTTCACTGTCTTTCACCATTTGATAATGAGGCAATATCATAGTTTTCGTCAGGCCAAGCCCCTGCAGATACCGGACATATGACGGATCTGTGGCTTCCCCCGGAAGCTCCGGCTGGGCATACACGGTATCGGCACTGTTCATGGTACCGGCACTGATTCCGATAACGATTCCGTCAAAACTCTGCATTTTATCCCGCAGACCAATCTTCTTAAAAAACCGATTCTGAGTCGGTACATGACCGCCGCCAAGAAAAATCACGTCATAAGAATACAAGATTTCTTTTGACATATCTTCCGTTCTGTCATCCCACAGTTCAAAGTCAGACACCAAAAGTCCCGATTTCTCCACTGCTTTCTTAAAAAAATCCGTCATCTCATCATTTCTTTCATACGCTTCCGGGGTTGCCGCTATCATCAGACATCTGGCTTCCGTTTTCCAATATTTCTTCAGATTCTCCACAAAACAGTTCTTTTCATCCAGTCCATCTACAAGACTACTTCCGTCCAGCGGTCCTGTGGGACTGCTTGTTAAAAATAAAATCATACTTACTCTCCTTTATCTTTCAAAAGATCAGTTCCTGCTGCTCCATTACTTCAATCTGTGATACCACCATAGTCTCCGGCTCATTTCCCCGTACATGATCCGCTTTCAGATACTGCATACCATTTCTAAGGCTTGCCGCTATAAGATTCAATACATAAATATTATTAAACCGGTTATAGATAGACTCTCCGCCCAGACCGCTGAGACATATCAGCTGAGTGTTCGTTTTCTTTGCCATATCCATCAGAGGTTTCAAAAGGTGGGAAGCATTTGTCT
>JALFVM010000213.1 GCA_022787145.1 Lachnospiraceae bacterium
CAGAGAACCGATATAGGAAATTTCATAGCCCAGCTCTTTGAGTCTGGGAATCAATGCAATGTTTGGGGTAACGTGGCCGGCAGTACCGCCGCCAGTAAGAACAATATGTTTCATGGGGTTCCTCCTCACAGTATATTTCAAATGATATGTCTGACATTTGCAGCAGACACTCTAAGAATACTATGAACCCCTTCGGATAAAATGTCAAGGACAGTTAGGAAGTAACATGAAGAAAAGGGAACATGTGGAAGAAATAAAAAATAGATATGAAGCTGCGAAACTGGAACGCAGAGCAAAAAAGGGAATGGATCAGTTCCCAGATGACAAAGCAGATGAAGCAAGGCGTCTACGCATCATCATGGAACAGATGAGGAAAAAGGGACTTCTCGATCAGGAGGAAGAGGAGAAAGTGTTTGGTCCGGGAGGTTACCTGGAACAGGCAGAACAGAGGGCGGCAAACAGTCCGAAGGTAGTAGTGATTAAAGAGAAAACTGAGAAAAAAAGTGTCTGGCACCGTGCCGCGAAGTGGGCATCGGTGGCAGCTATTTTTTGCGTGAGTATTGTGGTGCTGACGATGAGCAGCGAGGCGAATCGGGAGTATGTGAAGGATACGGTGAGCTATTATGTTGGGGATGATGTAGTTGTGAAGTCGAGTGATGGAAAAGATAACGTAGTGCGTGGTGTGTCGGAAGCTGAAATGAGGGCTGATATAAAGGAAAAGTTGAATATAGAGGTACCAATATTTCGTTATTTACCAGAAGAAATGAAACTTGTAAAATATGAAATTTATGATAAAGATAAAATGGCATTAGTATATTATACAATTGAAGATACAAAAGTAACTTTAGCAATATCTGGGAAGTATGATGATAAGCAAAACATTAAGATTTATGACGGAGATAAAATAGATATAATTTCTGATAGATATAATGAATTTTTTATTAATATCTTTGAGAATGTTGATAAAAATAGTGGTTTGGAGGTTTATTCTGCAAAATGGGAAAGGAAAAGTGTGATTTATCGATTTAGTGGAATGAAGAAAAAACAGGAATTTTATAAAATTTTAAAAAAAATGACCTTTTAAGTGTTATGTTTTGTGTTTTCATACGTATTATTATTGTAGAGTAAGTGACAGGTACAGGAGAGAGTGTGTGAGACGAAGAACTGGTATTTTTGGAAAGTTGGCCGCAGCGACAATCTTTTCACTTGCATTGATTGCACTGCTTCCGGCACAGACCAAGGCAGAGTCTATTCAAGAGACAGTACCACAGACAGTAAAACAACGTTCCCTGCTGGATGAGGTAGATACAGTTTCTGATAAGGTAGATTTACTGCAGCGAAGTGGTCACCTTGACTTTGGTGAGATTTCGTTGACGAAGCTTTCTCCAACAAGAGCCTCTATCTTTGGAACAACTCAGGCGTATCATACATGTCCAACATTGGAATTAGATCTTTATGTAGATCAGTATAATACAAAAACTGGAAACTGGAAACAGTGGCGTTATTGGGAGTTCTCAGAAAATAATGTAGATAGTCTTACCAGAAGCTTAGAGATTATTGTTCAGAGCGGCTATTATTATTCTGTTCGTGGCTATCATTCTTGCATTCATGGAGATGTACAGGAAACGGCAGAAACCATCACCGATGGCTTGTACATCGGCATTACCGACAAACCAGTGAATTAAAACTGTGAACGACCCTGCAAACTCCGTTCGCAGCGTTTTCGCCTCAGCTATTTTGGCAGCACAAAATCGGCGCTTGAGGAGGAAGACCGCTGGTCTGACAAACATTGCTTTCCCTGGCACAAAATAATTATAGAAGAAAGTCTCCCCTTTCATCTTTAGGGGGAGCGCAAATTACAGCAGGGAAGTTACAGCAATGTACAACTGAATACCGGGACAACCTATCCATTAGGCAAATGTTTTCTTATCTGCGTGATTTCCGTAATAATTACGTCAGATAATCTGCATGAATGCCAGACCTTCAGCTGGCAGCAGAACAAAAAATACAGTCACTTACCTACACTTTTGCCTGATGTAACGGGACGTCCGGACGGAGAGAAGCGGTACCCTGCAACACCGCTTCTCTTTCTTATGCAAAAAAAACTTTTTCATCGCCAAAGCACTGTTAATAACGTCTGAAAATGTGTATAATAAAGTATAAGAAGACTGATATTTCCGGCGCATAAAACATTTGAATGTGCCCGAATTGTAGAAAGGGGATTTGCGATGAAGCTAACGTTTATTGGGGCAACACATGAAGTAACTGGAAGCTGTTTTCTCATAGAGGCTGCCGGTAAGAAGTTTCTCGTTGACTATGGAATGGAGCAGGGACCGAATCTTTATGAAAATGTGGAATTGCCGGTGAATCCCGGTGATCTTGATTTTGTTTTGCTGACGCATGCCCATATTGACCATTCCGGAAATTTGCCGAAGCTGTATAAGAATGGTTTTCGCGGTGCAGTTTATGCGACAGAGGCAACGTGTGATCTGTGTGACATTATGCTTCGAGACAGTGCACATATCCAGATGTTTGAGGCAGAGTGGCGCAACCGAAAAGGCCGCCGTGCAGGTAAAGAGGAGTTTATTCCTGCTTATACGATGGAAGATGCCATGGGAGTCATTCGCAATTTTGTTTCCTGTGACTATAATAAGCAGATTCCATTGTCTGAGGGGATTATGGTTCGTTTTGTGGATGCAGGGCATCTGCTGGGCTCTTCGAGTATTGAGATTTGGCTGACGGAGGATGGCGAGCAGAGAAAACTCATTTTCTCCGGAGATATCGGCAATACGGATCAGCCGTTGATCAAAGACCCGACGTATCTAACGGAGGGTGCGGATTACGTGATTATGGAGTCAACCTACGGGGATCGAAGCCACGGCGAGCGTCCGGAATATGTGACGGCATTGGCACAGGTGATTCAGCGCACGTTTGACCGGGGCGGAAATCTTGTCATTCCTTCTTTTGCAGTTGGAAGAACTCAGGAGATGCTGTACTTTATCCGTCAGATTAAGGCGGAGAAGCTTGTTCATGGACATGACAATTTTCAGGTCTATGTGGACAGTCCGCTGGCTGTGGAGGCGACCACTATATTTGGAAGGCACAGGCTGGACTGTTATGATGAAGAGGCAATTGATTTGATTAACAGGGGCATCAATCCGATCGGTTTTCCGGGGCTGAAGACTTCGATTACGAGTGAAGATTCAAAGATGATCAATGAAAATGAGGAACCGAAGGTGATTATCTCCGCGAGCGGTATGTGCGATGCGGGACGTATCAAACATCATCTGAAACATAACCTGTGGCGAAGAGAATGTACCATTCTTTTTGTGGGATATCAGGCTGTGGGCACATTGGGACGTGCGCTTGTGGAAGGTGCAGCGACAGCGAAGCTGTTTGGGGAAGAGATTCAGGTGGCAGCAGAAATCTGTCAGCTTCCTGGTATCAGCGGTCATGCGGATAATGAAGGACTGATGCGTTGGGCGTCTGCGATGCAGGAACACAGCCCGAAGCGTGTGTTTGTCGTTCATGGAGAAGACAAAGTGACGGAAACGTTTGCCGCACGTCTTCATGAAGAATTGGGCTATGAGGCCTGTGCACCTTTCAGCGGTTCTGAATTTAATCTGCTGGAAAATGTATATGAGAGACAAACGGCTGGAATCCCGATTCCGAGGAAGAAGATAGGTATGGCTAAGAGCAGCAAGGCAGCGGCTGTCTTTGACCGTCTGCTGGCAGCCGGTCAGCGCTTGATGCAGGTGATTCGTCACAATGAGGGCGGCACAAATAAAGATCTTGACAAATTTGCCAAGGAGATTAATAATCTTTGCGATAAGTGGGATAGATAAAACAAAAGTCCGGGACTTTCATCGGGAGTAAACAGGACACTCCAGAATGAAAGCTTCGGACTTTTTGATTTTTTTACTGTGCTGCCTTCAGTGCTTTTGCAAGCTGATCCGGGCAGGAAGTTCCTTTTCCGCCGCAGTTGATGCCTTCCAGTTTGGAGATGACGTCTTCTACTTTCATTCCCTCTACCAGAGTAGCGACACCCTGTGTATTGCCGGAACATCCGCCGATAAACTTCACGTTATGAACAACGCCGTCCAAAACTTCATATTCAATCGCCTGTGCACAGACGCCTCTTGTACGAAAAACGCTCATTTGTATTTCCTCCTTCTTTCGTAAACTGAATTTATTATAGCAGACTTTATAAAAAGATACTACTGCAAGAAACAAATTTTCGTTGTGGAAAAGCTGTCTTCGTCATGATAAAATGATAGATATTCGATAGGTTTTTATAGCGGTCGAAAGAATGGAGGAAAATTGAAATATGTATTGTATCGGAATTATCGGTGCTATGGAAGTGGAAGTAGCACAGTTAAAGGAAATGATGACAGAAGTTACTGTGACGGTAAAAGCAGGTATGGAGTTTAATCAGGGTATCCTGGAAGGAAAAAAAGTGGTGGTTGTTCGTTCTGGAATTGGTAAAGTGAATGCAGCTGCATGTACGCAGATTCTGATTGATGTGTTCAGCGCAGACATTATCATCAATACAGGAATTGCAGGGTCTCTGAAAAATGAGATCAACATTGGCGATATTGTTATTTCTACAGAGGTGCTGCACCATGATGTGGATGCCAGAGAGTTTGGCTATCCGATCGGAGAGATTCCGCAGATGGGAAGACTGACATTCCCGGCAGACGAGAAGCTGGGAGATCTCTGTGAGAAAATCTGTAAGGAAGTGAATCCTGAAATTTCCACCTTCCGCGGAAGAATCGTCAGTGGAGATCAGTTCATTGCAGATCATGAGAAAAAGCAGAGCATCATCGACAATTTCCAGGGATACTGCACAGAGATGGAAGGCGCTGCAATTGGCCAGACTGCATTTATCAATGGAGTGCCGTTTGTGATTTTGCGTGCCATTTCCGATAAGGCTGATAACAGTGCGACCATGGATTATCCGACCTTCGAGAAGCAGGCGGTGGCTCATTGTGTCAACCTGACATGTGGGCTCGTAAAAAATCTGTAAATACAGCCATAAGTAAAAAAGTTTTCTACAGCAAAACAAAAAATCCCAAAACGCTGGCTGTCTGCATATAGTATAGGGAAAATGTGTAAAATAATAAGGTATGCAGAATACGGTGATCCTGCCTTTGCTTGCAGACCATGTTCTTCGGGAAGCGAACCATTATCTTCGAATTCTGAAAAGTGAAGGGCGGAAATAAGTCATGGAATTGTGCCAGTATCCCTGCCAGAATAAAACACACTGTTTCACGATGGAGGTACTTCGGAGATTTGAGAAATCCCACTGCAGGGAGGAATCAGCGTCGGAAATCGATTTGATATGGAACTGAAGGGCGGGGCTGGATGTCCGGGAGATTATTTGTACCGTTGAGGAAGTCTGGGCTGGGATGTGGAATCCGGTATGTGGGCAGTTTTGGAGTTAGGTGGAGTCTGGCAGCAGTTAATTTGTAAAAATAACGTGTAAATTGAGAAAAAATCTGTAAATACAGCGTTTGCTGCAAGAATTTGACGAACGATTCCAGTTCAAAATTGCCCCTATATCTATTATAATATCTAATACCAGGATAGATTTGGACAGGTGTGCATGTAAAAACTGGCCATTTTTGCGAGTACAAAAAACAGATCATCTGGATATTTTATCATAACAAGTATGTGTGGAGGAGGATATTATGATAGACAAATTGTTGGATATGCAAGTGTTGTTGTACTGTATGATTATGGCAGGCGTACTTGGCGCTGTCGGAATGTTTCTGGTAAACCGTTCATACAAGCAAAAAGTCAAGGTTGCCCAGCAGATCTCCCAGATGAAAGAAAAGTGGTTGAATTTGTGGAAGAGCAGAGATACACTTCTGCACCGTATGAACAGATGGGTTTGGTATCCTTCTCTGGCCTGTATTTTCTTTTTAGGACTGGCCGTTATTCTGACCAGTGACGGTCCGGGTGATGGAGTTTCGATGAAATATCTGTATACTGGTCTGATGGTTCCCGTCAGTCTGCTTCTTTTGAGACAGGCTCTGGATATCAGCTACCGAGGTGAATTGCTGGTTGATTCCATGGCTGATTGTATGAATGTTGCGAAAGATGCCATGGAGGAAAAACAGGTAGACAGCGTTCCGCCACGGGCACGGGAAGAGATGGTTGATCATATTGTCAGGAGCATCAAGGAGTGTGCTGCCACGAAAGGGCGGTTTTCTCAGATGCTTTCTCCTGAGGAGGAGGCCATCATGCGAGAGGTAATCAAGGAATTTATGGAGTGAATGTCAAAGTCGGAATCATGCGTGTCAACAAGGAGAATACGGGGACATGCTTTGTAAAGGAAAGGATCGGTGGCGCCACCGGTCCTTTTCTTGCATCAACCTTCTTCAATGACTTCCAGTTCCAGAAAATCAAATTCAATCTGTTCGATGAAGCTGTCCTGGTGAAACCTTACCTTCGCGTGGCGCTGAAATTCCTGAATGTTGGAGTCAAGCCAGACAGGAACGCCAAGATCAAGTTCGTAGCAGATGGCTTCCAGTCCCTTGAATACTTTGTGTGTTCTGGTATCCTCCGATTCCTCCTCATAAACCGTGTCTTTTAACAAGTGATTGTCTTTCCATATTTTTCCCCATAAACGAAACATTGATTATATACCTCCCTGTGGTAATTGCTGTAAGTGGCAGAAATACTTGATTGATAAGTGATTTCCAGTATAGCGGATTTTGAAGGGGAAGTAAAGCCGGATAGAGGTGGTTTCTTAGTTGCATAATCTCAAATTTTTGCTTATACTTAGGACAAAAGAAGAAAGGAGTGTAATAATATGCCACAGACAATTCACGCACTACTTATGCAATATTTATCAGAAGTACAAAAGATATACGGCACGCATCTGAAAAGCGTTATTTTATATGGCTCTTATGCAAGAGGTGATTATACATCCGAATCTGACGTAGATATTATGCTGTTGGTGGATTTATCGAAAGAAGAGATTGAGTCCTATTCGGATGAACTGTCAGAATTAGGATATGAATATAATGTGAATTATGATATTTGGATGATGCCGGTTGTCAAAAATATAGAGCATTTTGAGCATTGGGCGGTGGCGTACCCGTTTTATGCTAATGTGCAGAAGGAAGGAGTGGTTCTATATGAAGCAGCCTGATTCTTTGGACATTGGAACAAAAATGGATGTGGTTCGGCATCGGCTGAATGTTGCAAGGGAAGATTTGGAAACTGCATATCTTACTTTTGAGGCGGGACAGTACCGGGCAGCAAACAACAGAGCCTATTATAGTATTTTCCATACAATATGTGCAGTGCTTGCAAAAGAAGGTGTAGCATTTAAACGACATAAAGATACGCTCAGTTATTTTAATAAGAATTATGTACAACCGGAGATTTTTCCACGAGAATTGGGCAGAAAGATTGTTAAAGCAGAAGAAATTCGTCATGCGAGCGATTATGATACTTTTTATATTGCGTCAAAGAAGATAACGGCAGAACAGATTGAGACAGCAGAGAGAATCCTGAAACTTGCAGAAACATATTTACTTACGGAAGAATAATATCATGGTGTTAAAAAAGAGAGGGAAATATCAAAAATCCCTCTCTTTTACTGTGTTTATAAGGGATGGAAGTAAAGAAGCTATTTGCCTTGTAGGCTATTCGTAACAATCCAGTCGAAGCAGTACGGCAGAAACAAACTCGTCGCCCTGGTCTTTCCATTCGTAAACGCCATCGTATCTCTGGCAGATTTCCTCAATAATCGATAATCCCAGTCCATGAGAAGAAAAATCTTCTTTTGTTGTGGTGTGGGAAAATTCTTGATTTGGATTTTTGGAATTGCGCATTTTGATGACAAGATAATTCTTATCTGTATATGCGCTAAAAGTAAGAAATGGCTCTGGATTCCCGGAACAGAGGCAGCCTTCGATACCATTATCCAGTAGATTGAAAAAAATGCTGCTGACATCCGCAGGCGGAATCGTACACTTCTCTGTGAGCAGAATTTCATAATTGACTTTTATGTGATGCTTTTGTGCGGTGCTGCGCTTGGCTTCCAGAATCGCATTCAGCAGATTATCGTGACAGTATGGGTGGAAACGCTCCGCCTGAAATTGTTGGGTGATTTCCTGTAAGTACTGCTTTGCATCCTCATATTTTTCCTGAGATAAAAGTTCCTGAAATGGCTGCAGCTTCCGTGAGAGTTCCTGTTGTTGCTGGCGTGTCTTTTCCTGGTGATCAGAGAGTTCCTTGGCATATTGGGTTTTGAGTTTATTTTGCTGCTCCAGAGCAGAAAGCTCCACCTGTGTCTTTACATCTTCCAGTGTCTGAGTAATCAGAAGATAAAGCTGGGAAAATGCAAACAGCAGTAAAATCGCAATGATAAATGGAATCGTAGAAGGCTTTTGATTCATATGAAGGGAATCCATAAAAAAGCATATCTGGATGAAAAAGATACTCAGCATAAACAGCCAGACATTATATTTTTGTTTCATGAAGCACCTCCATGATGGGAATTGTTTGCAGGACGCTGGTTTTCAAGAGCCAATTTGGCAAAATGTTTTTTGGCATTTTCATAATACGTGCGCCCGACAGGAACACTCTGACCATCAGGAAACGTGATTTCCATACGCGTAAAGGTATTGATGGCATGTAGATTCACGGCATAACTCCTGTGACAGCGGCAAAAAGAAGAAGGAAGCTGTTCCATCAAAGAGGGAATTTGTTCCCGTGTTGTATAGACCTCTGTAGCTGTATGAATTTCTGTAGTCGTCAGAATCCGCTCCATATACAGGATATCATTTTGTGAAATCTGATATTTCTTTTTTCCGCTTTTAAAATACAAAAACTGCTTTTGGATGGCATGCAGTTTTTTCTGTGCAGCATGCAATGCTTTGGGGAGATATTCTTCCATTTTCTGTTTGTATACAAAATAAAGATGCTCCGTCTCGTACACGTCAGGGGCGTACTCCAGGTACTGGCTGAGGAAAATAATCTGGCATTGTCTGTTGAGCTGATTGAGATTTTTTGCCAGATCAATACCGGAGAGTGCGTCTCCTTCCAATTCGATATCCAGAAGTGCGATCTGGCATGAAAAATCCGCCTCGGAAAAAGCAAATAAAAGCTCTGTTGCAGAAGAAAAATGTACAATCTCCACCGAATTTTTGAAATGAGCTTTTACGGTATTTTCGATCATTTGTGTATGAATCGGGTTATCCTCACAAATTGCTATGTTTAGCATAAAAATCCTCCGGTAATTTATCAAGTCTCGTTTGTACGCAGATTGGGCATTTTCTGTCCGACTGCCTGTGAATATTCCTGTGCAGTCTGGTATTGTTTCATATCCATCAGGTAGGAAAGCGACAGAAGATGATTTTCAATATCATGGTTCCACTTGCGCAACTCCATACATTCTTTTTCCAGTTCTTTGGAAAACTCCAACTGATCTTTTACAAACTCCAGCCGCTTTTTTTGCAGAACGCCTTTCTCCTGCTGAATTCGGATATTTTGGCTTCCCTTAAGAAAAAGAACATAACTTGTCAGGCATATAAGCCAGTACAAAACAGCCAGAACAGGAAAGTAAGTCTCAGATGCCTGGTAAATAATCAGGTTCTGTACCACAATAGGAATAAAAATGGGATACAGAAGTTGAAAATAAATCCTGATATTTAAATATGCAAAGGACACCTTCATTACATGCACAAACTTTCGGATCAGGAAAATCCCCACAATCGTATATAACACAGATAAAAGCAGGATATCCGATACATCCGTGATCTGATTGACAGTGAGGGGAACCGTTCCGAAAGAGAAAAACTGCTTTGCAAACAGGTAGACACTTACGACCAGTGTTTCGATCATCGTTGAAACTGCTATCAGTAAAATGTAACAGAGTAACTTTTTTAATGTCGATTCTTTAAAAATAAAGAGGATGATCAGTAAAAAAAAACAATGTAAAAGCAATGTACCGGCAGTTGGATGAAAAATCTTTACAATACAGGCAGGGCAGAGCACTGCGATGTATAAAAGCATAACAGAAATCACAGGATGTTTCAGGGGCTTCTTCAGCGTCAAAAGACCGCATAACAGATAAGAAAAAGCCCAGCTTGTATAGGGAAGCAGAAGCAAATATTTCATAGACAAATCCTTTCTGCAAGTGGTTATTGAATATTCCAAACGAAAATAAATGGTGCATATTTATGCATGTTTCGTGTGGGAAAACTAATGGGTTAAGATTAATTTATCATGATTTTGGGGAGTTTACAAGAGAAGAATGGAGAGGGCTTGTTGTTGGTGATGATTTTCGTGTTGTTCGTGTGGGGATGATTGAAAGCAAAAGTGCAGATTGGTAAAATGTTACATATAAATTGCGGAAGTAAAAAATGAATAACAAAAAGATACCAGCAATTTCTGTTTTAATGACCGTTAATAGGAGGATGTTCGTTTGGAATCTAAGTCTTTAAGAAAAACAGGAATACGTAAATGGCTCAGAAGAACTATTATTTTATTCGGAGTTATGATGTTTGTAGTCGTAATCTATTTTTTGACGCACCCTCAAACAATCAATAAAATAAAATGGTATCTGGCATACCAGAAATTGAGTGAGCATACGACAAAAAATGGGATAGATTATATTACACATTCCAGGGATGAACGTCAGCAGATAAGGAATCTGTTAGTGGTGATGCAAAGCGATCAGGTTGTCTCAAGTACGGAGAGTGAGCTGTGGTGTTCAAATGAAAAATATGGAAGTATAATCGTTCGTGATTATGATCCATATAATCCGGGGATTGCGGTTGGCATATCATGGCAAAAAGATCCGGAAAAGTATGGTTATTATCCGGAAGAATTTCCTTTCCATGTGGGAGATAAGAAAGAGGAAGTATTTGAGGAACTTGGAATAACCGATGAGATGATCAGTGGTATTGATTACATAGAATTTTATTATCTGGATGAGTTAAAAGGCGTTTCTGTGAATCGCTATCTCAGCGACAATGCTTTTGCAGGGTTGTCATTTCAGAGAACGGATCATACATCAATAGAATTGAGTTTTTCAAGTGAGGGAGAACTTGATGTGATAAGCTTTTATGATAAGAATGATTATTCTTCCGAGGCAGGCAATCTGGTCAACGAATTAACAGAGGGACAAAAGCAGCCGATTGAATGGGATTCCAATTTACCGATTGAAGTTGGAGATGTAGTCCGATTTGGAAGATATGAGCAAAATAATTCAACCGAAGATGGAATGGAAGACATTTTGTGGTATGCTGTCGCTTCAGAAGGCGATGAGTTGTTGCTTGTGAGCTGCAAAGGACTGGATTTTGTGGCATATGGGGAGGATACGGAGAATCGCATTACCTGGTCGGGCAGCAATATCAGGCATTGGCTGCAGTCGGATTTTTACGAACAGGCATTTAATCGTGAAGAACAGAATGTGATTTTAACAAAAACGCTGGAAACGATAGACCAAGGAGAGTATTCGGAGACTGTGGTTGGTGAGAAAACAAAGGATACCGTATTTTTGTTGTCACAGGAGGAGGCAGATCAATATTTAAGCACAGATCAGAGACCTATGCTTGTGACAGAGTACGCAAAACAAAAATCGGGTAATCAGAATCTGACGACTTGTGGAAGTTATTCAAGGTCTTATAACTCAAGACAGGCAGATGTTTCTGGCCATGATGAGTATGGAAATAAGAGGGGATATTTTTGTTCCGATCCATTAGGTTATACGCCTCCGGTAGCAGTACGTCCGGCTGTCTGGATACGAAGAGAACAAGCGAATATCATTTGATGATGTATTTCTATTCAAGTATAAAATTGGGGGCTATCAGGAAATAGATAGCCCTTTGTGTACAGAATAAAGATAATTCATTTCGTATAAAAGATGATTTTCAACATCATGGTTTTGGGGTGTTTACAATAGAAAGATGGCGAGGGCGTGTTGTTCGTGAGGGTTTTTGTGTTGTTGGTGAGAGGTTGTGAATATTATGGTGCGGCGGAGCCGCCAGTCCGGTGTGGCGAGGTTCTTCCGCAATTATCCGTTTTTTTGCTTCCAATGAAATTATTACTGTGATAAAATGTTGGTATCAAATAAAGGCGGTATATGATAATGAATGATTCGTTGAAGTTGGATATGTTTTTCCAAAGTGAGTTGCTGTCAATTACTTCTGTTGACCATGATGACAGTTCTATTCATATTAAAATGCGATCCAAAACACATTCTTCCAAATGTCCAGAGTGTGGTCAGGAAACCCAAACTTATCATGGGACATATTTACGCAAAGTTCAGGATCTGCCGATTCTGGGAAAAACTGCACGACTTCATATAACAGCTCATGAGTATGTTTGTAATAATGAATCCTGTTCAAAAGTTACATTTGTTGAAGATTTTGACGGATTTCTCAGTTATTATGGACGCATGACCGAACGATGTGCTGATTTCATCTGCATGCTGTCCATGGAAACCAGTTGTGAAGGATGTGCCCGTATCTGTCGTGCAATGAATCTTCAAATCAGCGGAGACAGCGTGATCCGTCTTTTAACCAAACGTTATCGTCTGCAGCCAGTCTCAGAATGTGGAAGCGCCATCGGTATTGATGATTTTGCATTTAAAAAGCGTCATACCTATGGAACAATCATTGTCGATGAGGCTACCCATAGACCGGTTGCAATTCTTGATGGGCGTGATGGAATGACACTTAAGGAGTGGCTTAACAATAATAAACACGTTAAAACAGTCACACGGGACAGGGCAAGTGCGTATTCGTCTGCTATCCAGGAAATACTGCCGGATGCCATGCAGATAGCGGATCGATTCCATCTCCATCAAAATCTTCTGGAAGCCGTTAAGAACACAGTAAATGCTGTGATTCCCGTTGATGTTCGGATTCCCATAGATTATGGAACAAGTGAAACAGCTGCAGCCGCTGGGGAGCCTTGTAAAAAAAATGCATCGTGATGTGGATAAACCTCTGGATTACAACGAAAAAAGTGTACAGTTGTATCATGCAATCCATGAATACTCAGAAGCGGGATACAGCAAACGCGCGATATCTAAAATGCTTCATTGCAGCAGAAATACAGTGGCCAAATATCTTGAAGGAGACTATGATTCTTTATGCCGCAAAAACTTTTACAGCGGAATGGATCAATTTTATGATTATGTCATCAAAGAGTTATCTTCCGGTGTAAGCAGGAAAGATGTTTTCCGGAGTCTCATCCAAAAGGGTTATAAAGGAGGCCAGACAGCGGCTTATGATTACATGAATAAGATTATAGAGCGTTTTCAAATTGATATTGCGGTCTACAGAAGTTCTTCATCGGATGCTGTTCAGAAAAAGAAAAAACTTCAGAAATATGACCACATATCAAGAAATGGTATCTTTCGTTTTCTATGGATGAATCACGAGATAACGGATCGTCATAAATCATATCTGATGGATACTTATCCGCAGCTTAGGACGCTGAAGTCCTGCATTCGGGAATTTCGGGAGATTTTTCAAAAGAAAAACATGCCGTACTTATATCTGTTTATTGAAAAATATAAAAACAGCGATTTGAAAGAGCTTTCCCGTTTTGCTTCCGGATTGGAAAAAGATTTATCTGCCGTAGAAAATGCTGTAGCCAGCCCTTTATCGAATGGTTTTGTTGAGGGTACAAACAGCAAATTGAAAATGATAAAACGTACCATGTATGGCCGTTGTGGCAAGGAGTTATTGGCCGCAAAGCTTATATTGTCAAATGGCTAATACGGATAATTGCGGAAGAACCCTCAAAGTCCGGACAGGTGGCTCAAAGAGCCCCGGAATAATCAGGTTGTTGAAGGTAGAAGCGAAGGTTGGTAAAATATTACATATAAATCTTGAAAAGGGGGAGAGAAATTGTGAAAAAGTTCTTGAAAATTATGTTTATGTTTTTGGTCTGTGGAGGTTTGCTGCTGACGAAACCTGTCCG
>JALFVM010000199.1 GCA_022787145.1 Lachnospiraceae bacterium
TGACCAAAATCATAGCCGGAATCATATCTGCGATTGGAAATTCTTTTACTTTCATCATGCGAAATCCCGTTGCCAACAACAAAAAACCACCGCACGCCTTAAAATCCGCGATCATATCCGGGGTCGTCATCGGGTAGATCAGTCCCGCCGCCAGATACAATACAAGAAAAATAAACAACTGCGGAATGGCAATCACCGAGACAACTGCTCCCAGATTACAGGCAAAAATAAGTGCCGTAAAAAAATCCAGTATCGACTTCGAGATCAAAATCGTATGATCTCCGGTCATTCCGCTGTCAATACAGCCGTAAATTCCTGTTCCGCTGGTGCAAAACAAAACAATCACCGTGACCACCATCGAAAAAAACTCTTCCTGACCGCATTCCAATTTCTGATTTGTAAAAATTTTTGAAATGGGTTTTTGCAGCATCTGACCGCCTTTTGTAATCCAGTCTCCAATGTGAAACGCAAGTCCAACTGCAGTCCCCACTACCACCGCCAGGATGACAGCCGGCATATTTTTCATCAGCATAATTGAACTGACTCCCATTCCCAATGCACAGACACTGAAGATCAATGTCAGATTTTCCTTGAATCTTGTGCTCAGCTTTTCGCCAAACAACGTGCCCACAATTCCTCCCAGGGCAACGGATAATACATTTGAAATTACTCCTACAGGCATATCACTTTCTCTCTTTCTTCTGCTGACTTTTTACCATAGATAAAAATCTCCCAGGCGAAAAATAAACAATCCCACAGACGCCACAGTTCCAATCCCCAGCAAACATCTGTTGATCAGCCCCTTGGACGAACACAGATCGAGGCTGAACCCCTTTTTAATTGGAAACAGCAGCTTGAGTCCTCTCTTGTTCAAAAAATCAATCGCCAGATGCGAGAGAAATGCGACCGCAAAATAAGGCGCCACCATAGGCAGAAACACGGTCACACAGCCCGTTAAGGAGACCAATCCGAGGAAAGAATGCATAAACGAACGATGGGGCTGTTCTTTTCCAAATGCGCAGATGAGTAGAAATCCGGCTACCGCCATAACGATTCGTTCTGTATTGGTGTTTCGTACGATTTTGTTATAAAGACCGAGATGCCAGATATACTCCACTGCGATCATAGCAGCTACAATCAACACAAATACCGCAATAATCTTATCAGCCTCTTTATGAGAGTCTGAAGTTCCAACATCAATGTCGCTGATTACCGCTCCGACTGCAGCGGCGCCTGTTCCCAAAACCAGTTCCTGTATATTTGACGGCGGAAGCAAAAGCAAACTACTTGCCACCCCCACTGCCATATGAGTTTTTCCTAACATATTTCATCCCTTTCATTTTTTTCTCATTATACCACAAACATTTGAAAAAAGAAGGACTGCAAAAGCACAGTCCTTACAAACCATTATTTTTTTCCAACAGGAGCAACATAAACTGTAAATTCATAATCGGTTTCCGCTGATGGCCCCGGTTCAAATCCCAAAAGTTCATCAAGAAGTTCCTGATTATACGAACCTACGGCACAAGTTCCGCAGCCGATTGCCTCACACGCAAGATAAAGATTTTCGCACACATGACCGGCATCCATCAGCATATACCGGTGTGCCTGAAATCCATAGCGCCATTCGGTACGGTAAGGCGTCACACTCCACACAAACGTTACCGGGGCATTTCCTGCAAATTCCTGCCCGTTTAATGCTTCTGTCAATTCTTCCATGTAATCGGAATGTTCCTCCCATATCTCCAGTTCGTGCGACTCCGGAAGATAATGATAAATTCCGGCACTTAATTCTTCTACACTTTTTACAAACAGATACGTTTCAAAAGGATGCCTTGATCCGGCGGAAGGCACATTGCGAAACGTCACCTGCCGCGATTTTCCCGCAAACCTGCGGATTCCCTGTGTCGCCCACAGAAGAAACGACAGTTCCTTTAAAGATAACGGCGTTTTCTGATAGATACGGCAACTCTCCCGTTCCTGAAAAAAGGACAACACATCTGATTTTCGCATCACATCTTCAAATTCCATCGGCAATGCAATACGCTCCGTTCCCTTTGGCGCTTTCACCGGCATCGGAAACGGCAGTTTCTGCTGCTGATCCGTCGGTTCCGCATGAACATAAGACGCATTGTAACCCTTCATCATTTCCCGCTGCTGAAGGATTCTGTATTTTGTGGTTTCATTCATCCTGTGTTCCCCCTTTTCTTTGTTTGTTAATCTAAAAGACAGTGTACCATTTCCCCGTCAAAGATAACCTGCGCTGCATGGTCTACCTCAATCTGGTAAAGTGCATTTGCAACGATATGCTCTGCTGCCTGTTCCAGATCACGAATGCCCGTCGTATTGGAATATTTTTCAATTACGGCATCCACGGCTTCCTGTGTCACCACGCACTCATTTTCACGCAGACTCATGCGCTTAAGCACTTTCGGCAGCACATACTGTGAAAAGATAATTTTCTTTTCTTCGGCTGTATAATCCGGAATATCGATCACCGCAAAACGCGACATCAGCGGTGCGCTAATCTGATCTTTGTCATTGGCTGTTGCGATCGGATAAACACCGACTGTCGGAATCATACACTCAATATAGTTATCGGTAAATCCAAGATTGTCCAACAGTGTCAGCAGAACGTC
>JALFVM010000200.1 GCA_022787145.1 Lachnospiraceae bacterium
TGTGATGCGCCAAGAAGAAACGGCAAATATATTTGACAGAGTATCCCAGATCTTTGGATAAAAGAAAAACCGATGGCTTTTGACTAATCTCAGTCTATACCATCGGTTTTCTTAATGCAAGCTAACCTGTGAACAGTAACGTGGCATAAAACACACCTTTTCGGAGATACTATCGTAGTGTGCTGACAAGTTGATTGCTCGAATCATTTTGCAGAATAAATTTATCAGCGCACGCATATCCAAAAATAAATCAAAGGAGGACAACACAATGCCAATGTTAAGCTGTTCCGCACTCACCTGCGTGTACAACAAAAATGAACTCTGTTCCAAAGGAGACATCATGGTAGGAGGCAAAGATGCACACGTTGCCGATGAGACCTGCTGTGAAAGTTTCCGGGAAAGAACAGGAGAAGATTACAGCAACTCTGAAGGATGCGGTTGTAAAACAATTCATGTAGACTGCGAGGCACAGCATTGTATCTACAACGAAAACTGTAAATGCGATGCTGCCAAAATCGGTATCACCGGTTCTTCTGCATCCAGAAGTCAGGATACAACCTGCGGCACATTCCGCTGCGATTAATCTTAAGTTTTAAAAAGGCTATCCGCATTTTCGCGAATAGCCTTTCTTTATACTTCTATATTCTCTAAATTCCGATTATCTTTTTAAGAAATCCGGAATCTGAATATCTTTCTTCTGTACCGTGCTCTGTGGAGCCTTTGGCTGAGTCAGATTCAGGTTCGGCATTGTGAAGCTTGGAATAGAGTTTCCTGCTGATGCAGAAGATGTTTTTGCAGCAGCCTGTGCGCCTACATTATTATTGAAAGAAAATCCTGGTTTTTTTGCATAACCAGAACGAGCTGCTGTGTCATCCAGACCAGTTGCAATAACTGTAATTCTTGCGTAGTCTGCATTTGTATCATCGTACATAGCACCAAAGATGATGTTTGCATCGTCTCCGGTAAGTTCCTGAACATAGCTTGCTGCATCGTTGGCGTCCATAAGAGAAATATCTCCGGAAATATTGATGATAACATGAGTTGCACCTTTGATTGTTGTCTCCAGCAATGGACTGGATACTGCCTTCTGAACAGCTTCCAGAGCCTTGTCATCACCTTTCGCCTCACCGATACCGATATGTGCAATTCCTTTGCCTGTCATAACAGTCTGAACGTCAGCAAAGTCAAGGTTAATAAGAGCTGGCAGGTTGATCAGGTCTGTAATTCCCTGTACTGCCTGCTGCAGAACTTCATCCGCCTTCTTCAATGCCTCCGGCATGGTTGTTCTTCTGTCAACAACTTCCAGAAGTTTATCATTTGGAATGACAATCAGAGTATCTACATTGTCTTTCAGTCTCTCGATACCTGCAATCGCATTGTTCATGCGGGCTTTTGCTTCAAAACGGAAAGGTTTTGTAACAACACCAACGGTCAGAATACCCATGTCTTTCGCAATGCCGGCAATGACAGGAGCTGCACCCGTTCCTGTTCCGCCACCCATACCACAGGTAACAAATACCATGTCGGCGCCTTCCATAATCTGTTTAATTTCTTCCATACTTTCTTCAGCGGCTTTCTGTCCAACCTCAGGCTGTGCACCCGCGCCCAGTCCTTTTGTCAGCTTCTCACCAATCTGAAGAACAGATGGTGCCTTACAAAGTGTCAGTGCCTGCTTATCTGTATTTACACCAACAAACTCTACTCCGCCAATTGTTTCCTCTACCATTCGGTTCACTGCATTGTTGCCTGCTCCACCTACACCAATTACAATAATTTTTGCAGATGATTCAGCTTCATTTGTCATAATCTCTAACAACGTACTTCCTCCTTTTATCGTGCCCTTATTTCAAACCCTGCGGTTAACTGCTCTTTCTCCTGTATGTTACATACATATAGATATATAATACTTTTTTTTCTCGAATTAATCAACCATTAATTTTATTTTTTATTATAGAAATTTGGCGTTCTTTTTAGAATTTATAAATAAAAACAAAAATTCCATCCTTTACCAGTCATCGGACGAACTGTCGTAACCGCTGTCATAACCACTGTCGTAGTTGCTGTCATAACTGCTATCCGAACCGCTATCCGAACTATCTTCTGAATTATTTTCCGAGCTATTTTCTGAGCTGCTGTCATAACTGCTGTCTGAATTGCTATCATAATCACTGTCATAGCTGCTGTCATAATTGTTGTCTGAGCCGCCGTCATAACTTTCGTCTTCGCTGTCTTCCTGAGTTTTTTCTGAATCTTCTATCTCTTCATCCTGCGCATTTTCAAAATTCTCCTTTTCAAATGTAATCACCTTTTTATTGTCATTTACATTTTCCAGATGAAGAATTCCCTTCTGTCCGGCAATCTTTGGCAAAATTGCCAGAAGGCGTGTCATTTTGTCCTCCAGATACTTATCTTTTCCAAGCCGTGCTGTAATATCCCCATATATTAACGTGATATTTCCAGACTCATCATAGGCAATGTCATCCGGAACATCATCACTCTTGGCAAAAATTCTGGAAAGACTGATAGAAGTATTCAACATACTCTCATCAGAAAACGGAACCTCATCTCCAAAAGCAACCTTACTAATCTGAAGGCCTTTAAAAAACGGAATCCGTACATTTCGCTCTACCGAGCTGGCAATAATCACGCCCTTTCGATCAAAATACATATAACAGTCCAGATATTTAAAACATCCAACCGGCTGAATTTCTTCGACGCTGATACAAATGGTGTGATTATTTACCTGACTGACGTCGATTGCCTTAATGTACTGAATATCATCCGTTCCCTCTTTGCTGTATAACATAGGTGCAAGAACTGCATTTTTGGAAAGCGGTCCCCTCAGAACCATTTGTTTAATTTCTTCTTCTGTATAATAACTGCATCCCATGACCTCTACTTTATCCACATGAAAATAAGTAAAAAAGAAAACAAGCATAACCAGCAGTGCGCCTGTCACAGAACCAATCATCAGTTTTCTGGCCTTGGGAGAAATTTTTATCTTTTTTCGGTAATTTGATTTTCTCATTTACTATCTACCTGTATCCCTTTCAAGAATGCCTCCTAATGCGAAAAGGTCTTTACAAATATGTTCATATCCCCGTTCAATATATTCACAGTTCTCTACAATTGTCTCACCCTGTGCTGCCAATCCTGCCAGCACCAAAGCTGCGCCCCCTCTGAGTTCACAGGCCTGCACCCTTGCTCCATGCAGAGGGCTTCCTCCCTCAATCCAGGCGTCTCTGCCTTCTATATAAATAGAAGCTCCCATTTTTTGAAGCCCTTGTGCTGCTTTAAAGCGATCTTCAAAAATAGTTTCCCGAATATGACTGCGTCCCGGTACGGTAGCCAGCACCGCCATCATCGGAGACTGTAAATCTGTCGGAAACCCCGGATAGACTTCTGTCTCTAAATATGGAATTGCCAACTCCACTCTCCGGCTGTCCGTTACCAGTTTACCACTGTTGACTTCATATTGTCCACCCATTTTCTGATAGACATCCAAAAAGGCCTCAATTTCTTCCAGAATCACGTTTTCAAGTGTTACCCGTCCTCTTGTAATCGCACCTGCACACAAATACGTTCCTGCCACAATGCGATCCGGCGGAATTTCAAACTCCACATCTTCCAGACAATTCACTCCATGGATGCAGATATCTTCCTCATTTTCCCAGACGATATCTGCTCCCCGTTTGTTTAAAAAACGAATCAGCCACTGCACTTCCGGTTCAGAAGAACAATGCAAAAGCCGGGTAGTCCCCTTCGCCAGGACAGCTGCTAAAATGCCCTGCTGCGTAGCACCAACACTCCTGATACGGTAGCGATACGAAGCTCCCTTTAATTCCCTGCACTTTGCACAGATCATTCCGTCTTCCTCTGAAATCTCTGTTCCCAGAGCCCGGAGCACTTCCAGATGCATATCAATCGGACGCGGACCAATCACACATCCTCCCGGATGCGCAATGGCTGCCTTTTTAAATCTTCCGACAAGCGCGCCCAGCAACACAATCGAAGAGCGCATTTTCTGTGCATACGCCTTATGTATCCGTCCGCAAAATACCTGACTGCAATCCAAGAAAAGTGTATTTCCCTCCCACCATGCTTTTGTCCCCAGCATCTTGAGAATATCTGTCATGTAATCCACATCTGCGATTCGCGGGCAATTGTGAAGCACTGTCTTCCCATTATGTAACACAGAAGCGGCAATCATCGGAAGCGCCGCATTTTTGGATCCCTGGACACGAAGACTGCCTTCCAGCGGTCTTCCGCCCCAAATTCGCATACAACCCACTCGCTACACCTCAAAGGCCTCTTACTTCCTATCATATGCAGCTTATCTTTTTTGGTGACGACTTACTGACAAAGCCAGCCCCATCTCGCTTAGAAGAAATAAAACCGACGTGCCTCCATAGCTGATAAACGGCAGCGTAATTCCCGTATTGGGAATCGTATTTGTCACCACCGCAATATTCAAAATCACCTGTATCGCAATGTGCCCCATGATTCCGGCTGCAATCATTGCCCCAAGCAAATCTGCGGCATGCGTGGAAATCACCATCAACCGCCAGATCAACAGTCCAAAGATGATAATCAGTGCACTGGCACCTACCAGTCCAAGTTCTTCGCAGATAATAGAAAAAATCATATCGTTCTGCGCTTCCGGCACAAATCCAAGTTTCTGCAGACTGCTCCCCAGACCTTTGCCAAACAGACCTCCACTTCCAATCGCATACAATCCCTGAATGGTCTGAAACCCTTTGTCATAGGCTTCTGGATTTCTCCAGATTGCCAGGCGTTCCAGCCGGTAACTTTCCATCGCAAGAAATATACCGACAAACCCAATTCCGGCCGCCCCAATTCCTATAAACTGCAGATATTTGGGATTCGACATAAAAATCAAAATCGCAGCAATTCCGAGAATAATAACTGCCGTGCTCAGGTTATTCGATCCTACCAGACCTACAATAGGTAAAACATTCAGCATAACCCTTGCCATAAACAAAAATCCGACCGTCTTTTTTTCTGTTCGTTCAATCCGATATGACAGAAACAAAATCACCGCCACTTTCGCAAATTCTGCCGGCTGAAAAGACAACGGCCCTAAGGATAGCCATCTTTTTGATCCATTGTATTCATCTCCAAAAAATAAAACAGCTGTGGACAGACCAAGGGAAAGAAGATAGCCCCAGGGTGCCAGCTGCGCCAGCCAGTGATAATCCACACAGGATATCAGATACATAGCCATAAGCCCAAGAGACGTGGCAAAAAACTGCTTTTTGAAATAATAGGCGGAATCATGAAATTTCACCCGCCCATTGTATTCACTGGTGCTGTACAGCAAAACAAGGCCAAATATTACAAGCACCAGCACAAGAATCAGCATCGTGGTATCTGTCTTTTTTCCTTTTGCCCCTGGTAACAATCACTCGCCTCCCAAAAACAATCGCATCACCACATTTTATGCATGCCTTTGGGTACACTATATTCAGAGGCAACCGTGGATATTCATTTTCAGCCGATGGCTTCCATAATTGTTTTGATAAACAGCATGGCAATCACTGCAAGAATAATCACACGGATAAATTTTCCGCCGTTTTTCATAGCCATGCCGGCGCCAAGATAATGCCCGGCAATGCTAAATACTACGGCAGCAAGTCCAAGCGGCAAAATCACCACTCCATTCATCAAAAATACAACAAGTGCCGAAAGATTGGAAGTCAGATTCACCAGTTTTGTATTTCCTGCTGAAGTCAACACATCCATTTTTGCAAGACTTGTGTACACCAAAATCAGGAAGGTTCCTGTTCCCGGTCCATAAAATCCATCATACATGCCAATGGCAAACGATGCCAATATCACAATGACATACTGCAGCTTTCTGGAAATTTTCTTCTCCTGAGAAGGTTCCAGATCCTTTTTAGTCAAGACATAAAAAGCAATAATCGGAAGCAGAATCACCAGCATAATCTTAAACACCTGATCATCCACCCGAAGCGCAATATGCGCGCCGAGACTGGATCCCAGAAGAGCTGCCAGAATTCCCGGAACCGCCAGGCGAAAATCTGCATAACCGTTTTTACAGAAGCGCGCCGTAGAAAAAATGGTTCCTCCTGCCGATGAAAGCTTATTAGTAGCAACCGCATAATGCGGCGGAACTCCGGCAATCAGATATGCCGGCAATGTGATCAGTCCGCCCCCTCCTGCAATAGCATCCACAAATGCCCCCAGAAATACAAGCGGGCACACGATCAAAAAAGTGGTAACTGTTAATTCCATAATTCCCCCTCATTTTCCTTTTTTCGTAAGTCCGAGTAACATTATAACATGCCTGTTTGATTTTACAACATTTTTGTTTCATGGTTCAAAAAAATACAATTTCCCAAGCTTTTTAACGGCTATTCCGTTAAATACCGATGCTTTGATTTTATCTATTATAAAATCAGTTTGAGGTGATGTTATGGCAAATTATGTGGATCGAATTTCCGAGCTTCGTGAAGACCACGATTACAAGCAAAAAGAAATTGCAGATGTAATCAACGTAGCTCAGACCACATATTCCGATTATGAGCGAGGCATTGTCCGGATTCCGGTGGAGTATCTGATTCGTCTTGCAGAATTTTATAATGTAGATATGAATTATTTGTGCGGAGTCAGCAACATAAAGCGTCCTTTTCCCAGGAATTGAGACTCCAAAATATAATTTTCAAAAAAATTTAAATTTTTTTGAAAAAACACTTGTCAAACGCCAAAACTTATGGTATTATAAATTTCGTCGCTGAGGTAAGCGACACAGACATGGCGACATAGCCAAGTGGTAAGGCACGGGTCTGCAACACCCTTATCACCGGTTCAAATCCGGTTGTCGCCTCTAAAAAGAGCTTCGGAAAATTCCGAAGCTTTTTTATATCTATCATCCTTATCTAATCTTCGATCATCCACTGGAGAATTTATAATCTTTCAGAATACGCAAAAAGAGGATGCATGACGCATCCCCTTTTTTATTTGCATATTTTTTTACTCTGCATTTTCTTTTGTAATCAGCGTTACTTCTACAGGAATGGATTTCTCAACATCCTCACCGTTGATCAGGCTGATTGCTGTGTTCACAGCTGTCTCTCCCATCTTATCCGGCTGCTGTGCTACAGTTGCTGCCATCTTACCATCTTTGACTGCTGCCACTGCATCGTCTGTTGCATCAAATCCTACAATATGAATATCTTTTCCGGCAACTGCCTCCAGCGCACCAAGTGCCATCTCATCGTTATGAGCGAAAACACCTTTGACATCGCTTGCAGACTGAAGCACGTTTTCCATAACAGTCATACCTTCTGCACGATTGAAGTTTGCTGTCTGGCTGCTTACCACATCCAGTTTCTGATCTGCTACGTTATGGAAGCCTTCTCCACGGTCGATGGTTGCAGATGCACCAGGAACACCTTGAAGCTCTGCTACTTTTGCACCTTCTCCAACCAGCTCAGCCAGGTATTCTGTTGCCATCTCTGCACCTGCCACGTTATCAGAAGCGATCTGACAATCTACATCTACCCCATTTACCACACGGTCTACAGAAATGACTTTCAGACCTTTTGACACTGCATCTTTTACTGCAGGAGCGATTGCGTCAGAGTCTACCGGATTTACAATCAGAACGCTTACATTCTTGGAAATCAAATCTTCCACATCACTTGTCTGTTTTGCCGCATCATCGCCAGCATCTACGGTAATCAGTTTTACACCAGCCTCATCTGCTGCTGCCTCTGCTCCCTCAGCAAGTTTTACAAAGAATGGATTGTTCAGAGTGGAAATTGCAAGACCTACGGAACCACTTCCGCTTTCGCTCTCACTACTAGAGGTCTCTTTGCTTTCTCCCTCTCCGTCGATTGCAACTGCGCCACATCCCATCATACCAACTGTCATTGCTGCTGCCATTAATAAAGCCAATACTCTTCTCTTCATTTTTTTCTTCTCCTTTTGCTTTAAAATTTTATTTGAATTTAAAATTCATTCTGTTTTGATACAACTTAACGTTTTCTGTCAGATAATACTGCCACAAGGATAACCAGACCTTTTACGACATCCTGATAGTAAGAAGATACACCAAGGATGTTCAGACCGTTATTCAATACGGCGATAATCAGTACACCCACTAAAGTTCCCTGAATCTTACCGCGTCCACCGTTCATACTTGTTCCGCCAAGTGCTACGGATGCGATGGCATCCAGTTCATAGCCTTCACCAAGTGTCGGCTGTGCAGAACTAAGACGAGACAGAAGAATCAGGCCGGAGATGGAAGCCATCAAACCGGAGATTGCGTATAAAATTACTTTTGTTTTGTTGATATTGACACCAACAAGCTGTGCACATTTCCAGTTACTTCCTGTTGCATATACTTTTCTTCCGAAGGTTGTTTTTGTCAGAAGGAAGTAGAATAACAGGAAAATCAGGATTAACAACAGTACAGGTACCGGAATTCCAAAGATATTTCCTTTACCAACGAGTTTCAATACAAAGCTGTCTCCCAGATTGGAGATTGGTTTTCCATCTGTGAAAATCATGGTCAGTCCACGATAAACCGTCATTGTGATCAAAGTTGCGATAAACGGCTGCAGACGGCCTTTGGTTACCAGAAATCCGCTGATTGCGCCCAATACAGTACCAATCACCAGTGCAAGAAGCATGGCAAGACCTGCCGGAACACCACCAGAAATCATACCTGCACACAATGCTGTGCTCAGTGCAAGTACGGAACCTACAGACAAATCAATACCGCCCGTCAGGATAACTCCTGTCATACCAAATGCAATCAGTCCGTTGATAGAAGACTGTCTTAAGAGTGACAGGAAGTTGCCTCCTGTTCGAAACTCCGGACTTACAATACTGATACCAATTACCAAAACTGCCAACGCCAGAAACGCGCCATACTCCTGTATGATTTCCCCAACACTTTTTTTATTCTTTTCCATTAGATTGTACCTCCTGTCGCTAATGTCATAACATTTTGCTGATTTGCTTCCTCTTTTCCAATAATTCCCCGAACTTCCCCTTCACGCACGACCATGATACGGTCACTCATTCCCAATACTTCCGGAAGTTCTGAGGATACCATGATAATTGCAACGCCCTTTGCAGCCATCTCATTGATGACACTGTAAATTTCTTTTTTCGCACCGATATCCACGCCTCTTGTCGGCTCATCCAGAATCAGAATCTTCGGTTCTGTGTAAATCCATTTTGCCAGTACAACTTTCTGCTGGTTACCACCACTTAAATTGCCGCATTCATGAGAAGGTCCAAAACAGCGAATATGGAACTCTTCAATTCCTTTTTTCACCAGTGCATCCTCTGCGGAACTGGAAAGTACGTGGTTTTTACCGGATACTTTTCCAAGATTTGCAAGAGAGATATTTTCTTCAATACTCTTCTCCAGCATCAGACCTTCTGTTTTTCTGTCCTCTGTGATAAATCCGATTCCCGCTTTCATAGCCGCTTCCGGGTTTTTGATCACAGTCTCTTTGCCATCAATGTAAATCTTTCCGCTCTCCAGAGGAAAATTTCCAAAAATCGCCTGCATAATCTCGGTACGTCCTGCCCCCATCAGTCCGGATACGCCGAGAACTTCTCCTGCACGTACGCTAAAGGAAATATCGTGGAAAACGCCTGGGCTTGTCAGTTTTTCAACTTTTAAGACTTCCTTTCCCAGTTTGACATCTCTTGCCGGGAAACGCTCTCCGATTTCACGTCCGATCATCATCTTTACAATGTCGTTCATGTCGATATCTTTGATTTCTTCTGTTCCGATATAGGAACCGTCACGAAGAACCGTAATTCTGTCACAAAGCTCAAAGATTTCTTCCATACGGTGCGAAATATATACCATAGAAACACCTTTTTTACGAAGAGAATGAATGACTTTAAACAGTGCATCTGTCTCGCTCTGTGTCAATGCCGCAGTCGGCTCATCCATGATAATAACTTTTGCATCGACCATCAGAGCTTTACAAATCTCAATCATCTGCTGCTGTCCGACAGAAAGTTCTGACATCACAGCTGCCGGATTGATATCTACTCCCATCATATCCAGAACTTCTTTTGCCTTTTTGCGCATCGCTTTTTTGTCGCAGATTCCAAAGCCTTTCGTAATCTCCTTGCCCATAAAAAGATTTTCTTCTACCGTCAAATCAAACATAACGTTCAATTCCTGATAGATAAATACGATTCCGGCCTTCTCCGCTTCTTGTGGATTGTGATACTCCACTTCTTTGCCGTCTACAATTACTGTTCCGGCATCTCTTGTGTAAACACCCGTCAGAATCTTCATCAGAGTGGATTTACCGGCACCGTTTTCTCCCATCAGTGCATGTACCTCTCCGTCCCGCAGCAAAAATCCTGCATTTTTCAATACCTGATTCGTGCCGAAGGATTTGTCGATTCCTCTCATTTCTATATTCATGTTTTTATCCCCCTTTCTTCCATTATGCGAAAATACATGCCGCCTGCAGAATAATGTTTGCATAAGGAGTTGTCTCTCCGGTACGAATCACTGCCTTACACTCTTTTGTCTGTTTTTTCAACTCCGTATGTGTCACAAACTCCACGGTGAAACCGGTTTCCTTTTCTGCAAAAAGCGCTTCAATCTGACGAAGTACTTCTGGATTCTGCTCTTTGATTTCCTCTGCCAGCACAATTTTCTCAATTGCCATGTCCTCTGAAACCGCTTTCAAAGTTTCCATAAAAGATGGAACGCCAAACTTCAATGCCAAATCAATTCTTTCTGTTTCTTCCGGAATCGGGAGCCCGCAGTCTCCAATCGCAATCGTATCGGTATGTCCCAGATAAGAAAGCACTCTGGAAATGTCGCTGTTTAAAATTCCCTGCTTCTTCAATTCCATCCCTCCATCTCTTTTTCAACTTCTTCTCTTTTCGGTATTCCGCCCTGTGCACCGAATTTTTCTGTAGAAAGACTTGCTGCCACATTCGCAAAACGAAGGGCTTCTTCCATTCCTGCACCCTCAGAGATCTTCACAGAAAATGCACCATTTAAGGTATCGCCTGCACCTGTGGTATCTGCTACTTTTGCAGGTCTTGCCGGTACGATCAGCACTTCTCCTGATTTCAGGCAGGTTGTCACGCCTTTTGAACCAAGTGTGATAAATACTTTTTCCGGATATTTCTTCAGAAGTTCTTCTCTCTCCATATCACCGAACAAGATTTTTGCCTCATGTTCATTTGGTGTCAGATAAGTAATCTTCTCGATGGTCTCCTGTTTAAGCGGACACGCCGGTGCCGGATTCAGAACTACTTTGATGTCGTTTTTATGACAGAAGTCTACAACATACTCTACGGTATCAATCGGAATTTCATGCTGCAGCACAACCATGTCAGATTTTTTGAGTTCTTCTGCAATGCTGTCTACATAAGCTCTGTCAACTTTTCCATTTGCTCCTGCTACAATTACAATCGTGTTATCATTGTCTCCTACTGTAATCAATGCAATTCCTGTCGGAGTTCCCTCGATCACACGAATATGGTCTGTGATAACACCTTGCTCTTTCAGATTTTTGATCAGAGCCTCGCCGTTTCCGTCATTGCCGACACAGCCAAACATCTCCACCTCAGCTCCGAGTCTTGCCATCGCAACTGCCTGGTTGGCACCTTTGCCGCCCGGAATGTAATGAAGCTGCTGTCCAATCAATGTCTCTCCTTTTTGGGGAATGCGCTCTGCCGTTACTGTCATGTCCATGTTGATGCTTCCCACTACTGAAATCTTCATGTTTCTCTCCTCCTTAATTTCATGTTTTATTTCAACGGGATAGTTGTCTCCCGCTGGATTAACTGAACCGGAAATGTATATTCCTGTTTACCTCCCACCTGATTGATTCCTGCAAGAATCAGTTCCATTGCTTTCTCTCCAATCTCTTTGACCGGCTGTGCAATGGTCGTCAGCTCCGGTGTCATCAGATAACTTTCATCAATGTTATCAAATCCGATCAGCTGTACCTGGTCTGGAATGGCAATCCCGGCTTTATGAAATACTTTGTATATGGAAATCGCTACCATATCGTTGCAGGCAATCACACCGTCTGTGTCCGGATACTGCTCCAGAATCTCTTTCGCAACCTTCAGTCCTGCATGATAATTGTAATCACATTCCACACACTGCTGTGCCAGCCCATGTTCCTCGCACACATCGTGATACCCTTTGAAGCGAGCTCTTGCGGAAGAAAACGCCTGCGGTCCTTTGACATTGACAATGTTCTTGCATCCGCACTCAATCAGATGCTCTGTGGCTATGCGCCCACCCTGATAATGATCTGCCTGGATGTAAGACATCCCCGATCCTCTCAGCTGTCTGTCCAGAACGACTACCGGCATATTGCAGGCTTCCAGTTCTCCGCGGATCTCCTCATTGTTCGTCATCAGAATCATTCCATCCGCATTCATCCGCATCAGCATCTGAATATTCGCCTTTTCTTTCTCATCGTTGTCATTAGTGCTGCACAGTGTCAGTCGATAGCCATGCTCATAAGCTCTCTCTTCGATTTCCTTTGCAACCTGATTAAAGAAAGGATTTTCAATATTCGGTGTAATTAGACCGATAATCTTGGAAGACTTTTTGTAAAGTGATCTGGCAATCTCATTTGGTGTGAATCCGGTTTCATGAATCACCTTCCAGACACGCTGTGCTTTCTCTTCATCCACCTTCGCAGTCCCGTTGATTACTCTTGATACCGTTGCCGGTGACACCCCAGCCATCTGTGCTACCTGTCGAATACTTACCATGCCATCTCCTCCTGTCTCTCCTCGTTGGTATCCATTCCTTTGTTTATTTTTTTCTTGAAACCCGTTTCAAGGTTGACTTTATTATAGCATCTGCACATATAAAGTCAATTGCTTTTCGGTAAATTTTTCCTTTTCGTGATTAGTATCAAAATTTTATTGTTGTTTTTGTGCTAAATGCATATTCAAAGCAAAAAAAGACATAAACCATTTTCTGAAAACCTACAATGATTTATGTCTTTGTCTTTTATTTTAATTTTGCAGATGCTGAAATATGCTGTGTGATCCAGTCACGGCACAATCTATGTCGTGTACGATATTTCAAAGCGCCAATCTGATTGGAATACGGTGAATCCTGTGTCAGTGATGTATACAAACTGGAAATACTGTTTTTATTGGAAGCTCGCTGCACAATTCGTTTCATCGCAGAATAGCCGCCCTGATGCTCACATTCTGCTGCAAACAACGCAGCACGCACATTTGTAATACCAAGTCCTCTGGCATCCCTCAGATACTCTTCAATCAATTCCATTGCTCGGTAATCCTGTACCAGTCTTCCGGAAGAACGTGCTGAAATAATATTAACAATGGCATTCGCCTTGGCACTTCCCTTACGAACTGTATAAGGACTGAAATACCAGTTTCGCTTCAAATCACTGGCAATTCCAGCCGTGTCATATTTTTTGAAAGTAAGCGGATACTCTTTCTGAATTTTCAGAAGAAGCTGTCGTAAATTCTCCCCATATTCCTGATAAGCGCCTGCAGTACAGCTATATTCCGCTCCCGAATTGGTATATGGACTGGTGAAATCTGAATAATCTCTTTTTCCATAAACCTGTCCGCCAGTCTCCACTGCTCCAAGAACATTCAGCATAACTCTCATCTGTGCATTTGTTATATATTTACTCTTGTTAACAGGACGAACATTTACGGTGCAGTTTAATGTCTTATTTGCAAATTTTGCATAAATTTTCGCAGTACCGATTTTACGTCCAGATACTACACCGCGGCTGTTGACCGATACAATCGAACTGTTACTGCTGCTCCAGGACTTGACAGTTCCGCTCGTTGCTTTCAGCTGCATTGTATGTCCAAGATATACACTTTTTTGATAGTAATTCAATTTTGGCATCGTAGCGGCCGATACATGTACTGACATTGCAAACATCATTACTAAAAAGATAACAGTCATACCTAAAAGGCGGATAGGACTTCTGCTTTTTTCCATATTATTACTTTTCCCCCTTATTGATTATTTCGCAACTGTTATTCATTTTAATATATTCGTAATTTTTTTGCAATATTTTTATGTATTTTTTAGGTCTTATTTATTATTTTTTTTACTGAAAAGTAAACATAAAGCTGCAGCGAGCAAGAGAATCAAAATAATACAAAGACCAATCAAAAGCTTTATCATAAGCCGATAGCTAATCGTGATTCCCTCATTTTCTGTTTGTTCAGCTACTTTCATCTCAGAAACTGTCTCGGCTGGTTCTGCCGTCGGTGTTTCGCTCACAGAAGACGTCTCTGTCTCAACTGGTTCTGCTGTCGCAGCCGGTATTTCGGTTTCTGAAGGTGTGGCAGTTATGGACGGTGTTTCTGAAGGTAACTGCACCGGATCCGGAGTTACTGGTACAGGAGTTGGAACAGATTCAATTCTCGATACCTGTGTCAAGGCTATCCATCCATACATCCCATTGTAATATGTATATCCCCAATAATTTCCATTGGCTGCCTGTGCCTGAGATGTCACATGAAGAATAACGCCATTCGGAATCATACTGTCCATCAGACGATCGTATTCCACACCCGGACCATAGCGAATGTTCACACCACCATCTGGCGCAGATACCTCTACATCATAATTCACTGCTTCCTCCGAATACCAGTCTATCGCCGCATCCGCCCAGATTGTCTGCACACTGCCAAACAAGAGCACCAGAGTTAACAACATACAATAAATTCTTTTCTTTTTCATCTCTTCCTCCTTCATAAAATGTGTTTATAAATTGTCAACCGTAAAACCACATACTTTCAGACATGCGGATACACGGCGTAAGTTATAGTAGTTCAACCTTTTTCCTGAAAATCAAATTTCTTCTATCGTCTCCAATAAATAGCCCCTGTCAGCAAGAAATCAAAACACCTATTCCATATGAAAATAAATTCGCCGTTAGGGAAAACAGCCATGGATATCTCCAATCTGGCAATCTTTTCGCATAAATCCATCCCTCCAGAAACCAGATTCCCACTTCTGCCAGATATTCCAAATTCAGTAACAGCCTCTGATTGAAAAACAGACACAGACAATTCAAGAGAAACACCAGCGGTAGATTGGTAATCACATTTACCAGAAAAATAACAAGACGTTCATCAAATGATTTTGCCTTCCAAATCCACCCCATCATTTCCTCTGCTGTGACTGTTACCAAAAAAGAAACCGTCATCTGCTTCAACAACCACGTCATTTCAAATTTCTCCATCCGTTCACCTTTATTTCCCACAATAAAAGAATCATGGAACTTACACAAAGAAGAGCTAAACCCGCTGGTGTAAACATCCAGTTTTCGTTCCACACCATTGTGGGCAGCGTTCCCAAAAACAAAGCAAACATTAAGATTCCAAACGCAAAACCGGGCGTCCGTGGAAAAAGCATGAACATACGCATCAACGTTAACGGCATAGTCATATTAAAAAAGAAAACAGATAAGCACCCGCAAATGGGTGATTTCCAGGAAAAAAATGCCAGAATCGCTGCCGCACTCAACGATAAAATCACCGACCGTTCTATCCCTGCCCAATCAGCAAGAAAACCGCCTGCCATTTTTCCGCCCATAATGCACAACGCAAACAGCAGCCCGATTAAAAAATCTGTTTTCCATGGATAGTTCAAAATCATTCCATAATACGACCGTATAAACACAACCAGAAACAATAATACAAACGGAAAAGTCTTCTTTCGCATATTTCCAAAAGTAGTTTGAGTGGATTCTGGTTGATAAAAGTCGGTTTGTTGTAAAAATTTTATCTGTAATCGTTCTGTTATCCACAGAAAAATAATGACAATTCCCAGCACAATCAAAAAAATCTTATGCAACGGAATATACGCACGCCCCCAGCAGCTCCCCAAATATACTCCAAGCGCACCGGAAGAAATAAAGACTCCAGAAGGGAAATATTTGCTGTCACTTTCTATCAGTATCTGTCTTCCCGCCCCTATATGAAACCATCCATTTCCAGTTCCAAGAAACAATATCGCTATGTACGGCATTCGGTAACAAAGGTATCCCATCAAAATTAGGACAAAACCCAGAATAATCAGTAAATTGTCTTTTTTGATCAGATCATCCATAATTCCCCATACTGCCGGCCATGCAAACGCCAGCAGATTATAAAATACGGCCAACAACAGCCATTGTTCATGACCAGCACTTCCTGGAATCATCATTCCTGTCAGAAAATAAATGCAAGCCAAATCAATTAGAAAATGCAAACCTGTATAAAATATTAATTTTCTCATACTCTCAGTATATCTTGTTTTTGACATAAAAAAAACTGCAAATTATATAATTTGCAGTTTTTTCAGCTCCCCGAGTAGGACTCGAACCTACGACAGCGCGGTTAACAGCCGCGTGCTCTACCTACTGAGCTATCGAGGAATACTGGTTAATATAGAGTATACAACATTTCTTATCAATTGTACACCCTCAAAACTACATACATGTGACATTTTTCCAAGATTAAGCAATGGTTACGCCCTCACCCGATTAGTAGCAGTCAGCTCCATACATTACTGCACTTCCACCTCTGCCCTATCTACCTCGTCGTCTTCAAGGGGGTTTACTTCCTAAGAATGGGATATCTCATCTTGAGGGGGGCTTCACGCTTAGATGCCTTCAGCGTTTATCCCTTCCCGACTTGGCTACCCGGCCATGCTCCTGGCGGAACAACCGGTACACCAGAGGTCAGTCCATCCCGGTCCTCTCGTACTAAGGACAGCTCCTCTCAAATATCCTACGCCCACGCCGGATAGGGACCGAACTGTCTCACGACGTTCTGAACCCAGCTCGCGTACCGCTTTAATGGGCGAACAGCCCAACCCTTGGGA
>JALFVM010000201.1 GCA_022787145.1 Lachnospiraceae bacterium
GAGCAGGTATCCAAAGGAGATATCGATGCACTGGTAGAAGAGTACTATGACAAATACGACATTCTGTTAGAGGGAAGAGATGCAGCAGAATTCAAAAAACATGTAGCAGTTCAGGCTGGTATCGAGATCGGATTTGAGAGATTTTTGGAAGAGAAAAATTATCAGGCAATCGTAACACACTTTGGTGATCTTGGCTCCCTCAAACAGCTTCCAGGTCTGGCAATCCAGAGACTGATGGAAAAAGGATACGGATTCGGTGCAGAGGGTGACTGGAAGACAGCTGCAATGGTTCGTCTGATGAAGATTATGACAGCAAATGTACCAAATGCAAAAGGTACTTCTATGCTGGAAGATTATACATACAATCTGGTTCCTGGAAAAGAGGGTATCATCCAGGCTCATATGCTGGAAATCTGCCCATCTATCGCTGACGGCCCGATTGGAATCAAAGTTCAGCCACTTTCTATGGGTGACAGAGAAGATCCTGCAAGACTTGTATTCTCCGCAAAAGAGGGCAAAGGTGTTGCAACATCCCTGATCGACCTTGGCAACAGATTCCGTCTGATCATCAATGCAGTAAACTGCAAGAAGGTTGAGAAACCAATGCCGCATCTGCCGGTAGCTCAGGCATTCTGGACTCCGGAGCCAAATATGCAGGTGGGCACAGAAGCATGGATTTACGCAGGCGGCGCACACCATACAGCATTCTCTTATGATCTGTCTGTAGAGCAGATGGTTGACTGGGCAGACGCAATGGGCATTGAGAGTGTTGTCATCGACAAGAATACCGATATTCGCACACTGAAAAATGAATTAAGATGGAATTCTATTTGCTACAGATAAGATTTTGGTGTACAATAGAAGTTAAGTGATAAATGTAAGAGACAGGAGGAGTTTATCTTATGGGAATGGATGTTACTGCTGTAAAGGCGGCAATTGAAAATGGAAATACAATGCTGGGAATTGAATTTGGTTCCACAAGAATCAAAGCTGTTTTGATCGGAGAAGATCATACACCGATCGCATCCGGTGCACATGACTGGGAGAACAGGCTGGACAATGGAATCTGGACTTATACATTAGAGGATATCTGGACAGGTCTGCAGGACTGCTATGGCAAGATGCTGGAAGATGTGAAGACAAAATATGGCGTTGGAATCCAGAAAATTGGGGCAATGGGATTTAGTGCTATGATGCATGGATATATGGCGTTTGACAAAAATGACGAGCTTCTCGTACCGTTCCGCACATGGCGTAACACAAATACAGGAAAGGCAGCAAAAGAACTGACAGAACTGTTTCAGTATAACGTTCCTATGAGATGGAGTATCGCACATCTGTATCAGTGTATTCTGGACGGCGAAGAGCACGTGAAGGATGTCGCTTACTTTACTACACTGGCTGGATATATCCATTGGAAACTGTCTGGACAGAAAGTTCTTGGTGTTGGCGATGCATCCGGTATGTTCCCGATTGATGTGAACAAAAAAGATTACGATGCAGGCATGATCGATAAATTCAATGCTCTGGTTGCAGACAAAGGCTTCGGATGGAGCAATGTATATGAGCTGATGCCGAAAGTGCTTGTTGCCGGTGAAGATGCAGGCACTCTGACCGAGGAAGGTGCTAAGCTTCTTGACGTAACAGGTCAGCTGCAGGCAGGTGTTCCGATGTGTCCTCCGGAAGGTGATGCAGGTACTGGTATGGCTGCTACCAACAGCGTGGCACAGAGAACGGGTAACGTATCTGCCGGAACTTCTGTATTTGCCATGATCGTTCTTGAGAAAGAACTTTCCAAAGTACATGAAGAGATTGATATGGTTACCACACCATCTGGTGATCTGGTAGCCATGGCTCATGCGAACAACTGTACATCTGATTTGAATGCATGGGTAAATATTTTTAAAGAATTTGCAGAAAGCTTTGGCATAGAGGTTGACATGAACAAGCTGTTTTCTGTATTATATAACAAGGCACTGGAAGGCGATGCTGACTGTGGCGATCTTCTTTCTTATGGTTATTATTCAGGAGAGAACATCATCCCGATCACAGAGGGAAGACCATTGTTCGTGCGCACACCGGACAGCAAGTTCAACCTGGCAAACTTTATGAGAACACATCTTTATGCTGCACTTGGCGCATTGAAGATCGGTATGGATATTCTTGTAAAAGAAGAGCATGTAAAAATTGACAAGATTCTTGGACATGGCGGTCTGTTTAAAACACCGGTCGTTGGACAGAGAATTATGGCAGCAGCTATGAGTGCGCCGGTATCCCTGATGGAGACAGCGGGAGAGGGCGGCGCATGGGGTATCGCAGTTCTGGCAGCATATATGCTGAAAAAAGCAGAAGGCGAGACTCTGGCAGCATATCTTTCTGAGAAAGTATTTGCAGGTGATGAGGGAACAAAGATTGATCCTGTAGCAGAAGATATGGAAGGTTTTGAGAAATTTATCGAGAGATTCAAAGCAGGTCTGCCGGTAGAGCAGAAAGCGATTGAGTGCACAAAATAATCAAGTTGACTGAAAGAGGTAAAGAACATGTTAGAGGAACTGAAGCAAAAAGTATATGAAGCCAATATGGATCTGCCAAAATACGGTCTTGTTACATTTACCTGGGGAAATGTAAGTGCGATTGACCGTGAGACAGGATATTTCGTAATTAAGCCAAGCGGTGTGGATTATGACAAACTGAAACCGGAAGATATGGTGGTTATGGACCTGAATATGAATAAAATTGAGGGTGACATGAATCCTTCTTCTGATACAGCAACACACTGCGAGTTATACAAGGCATTCCCAAGTATTGGTGGAATTGTACATACACATTCTACCTGGGCTACAAGCTGGGCTCAGGCTGGAAGAAGCATTCCATGCTATGGAACCACTCATGCAGACTATATGTATGGTGAGATTCCATGCGTCAGAAATCTGACACCGGAAGAACTGGAAGATTATGAGACAAACACAGGAAAGCTGATCGTAGAGCACTTCCAGAAGGAAGAGATTGATGTAGATGCAGTACCTTGTGTGCTTTGCAAGAATCATGGACCTTTTGCATGGGGCAAAGATGGACATGAGGCTGTTCATAATGCAGTGGTACTGGAAGAGGTTGCCAAGATGGCGGCACACTGTGAAGCAATCAATCCTCACTGTGCTCCGGCACCACAGTGTCTGCAGGATAAGCACTATTTCAGAAAACATGGTGCAAATGCGTACTACGGACAGGGAAATAAATAATTTAAGACAGTATCGGTATTTTATTTGATATACCTTTTTCCTTTTTTCTATGAAAAGAAGCTTCGAAAGAAGCTTCTTTTCTTTATCCAAAAATACGGAGCGTGGGAAATGCCAGATTAGGCGTTGCCATAAAAAAGATTATCGTGTATAATATTTCAGAAGAATCAAGAGGATGAATTTTTTTTAGGAGGCATTACATAATGAAGATTGATTTGAGTGAAGTAGACCAACCCCGCTCGTGTAAGCCAGATGATCAGGGTGCATTGAGGGAGATTGTGATTGAGGACGGTGCAGTTGGTTATCTGGAAGAATTGATGGAAAGTGGGTTTCTGAGGAAATACATTCACCCAGTAATCATTTGTGATACGAATACATTTGAAGCGACAGAAGAGATTATGGAGAATATTTATGATCGCTGTGAAGTGATTATGATGGAAGCGGAGGGACTTCTTGCAGATGAGACGGCAGTGGAGATCATCCGTGCCAATCGTGTGGAAGATATGGATCTGATTCTTGCTGTCGGTTCCGGAACCATCCACGATCTGAGCCGTTATATTGCATACGAAGAGGGAATCCCTGTTGTGTCGGTTCCTACTGCTGCGAGCGAGGGTGGATTTCTCAGCGATGCGGCAGAAATGGTATATGACGGCAAAATTTACAGAGCAAAGGCAGCAGAGCCGATCTGCGTGATTGCAGATACGGATATTGTTTCGGGCGCACCGGAAAGTCTGAATGCTTCCGGAATGTCCGGTTTAAGCGAGAGCTATGTGAAACTGAAGGAATGGCAGAAAAACCATAAAGATGAGTGGGATGATCTGCCAATTCTGAAGAAAGCCAAAAGTGCAGTGAAGCAGGCGGCAAACTGTATGGATGGAATCAGCGAGGGAGATCCGGATGACTGTGAGAAACTCATTTGTGCGCTTCTTCTTGCAGAACTTGCTCTGCGTATCATTGAACCGGAGAAACAGGCAGAATAGAAGGGAAAGGAAATAACCATGAGAGTAGGAATGGGATATGACGTACATCGCCTTGTAGAGGGAAGAAAACTGATTCTCGGAGGCGTGGAGATTCCTCATGAGACAGGACTTCTGGGACATTCCGATGCAGATGTCCTTCTTCATGCAATTATGGATGCGCTGCTCGGTGCAGCTGCTTTGGGAGACATCGGAAAGCATTTTCCGGATTCAGACGAAAAATACAGAGGGATTTCCAGCTTGAGGCTTTTGGAGCATGTGAGAGATCTTCTGGAAGAGAATCTGTACGTTATTAACAACATCGATGCGACAATTATTGCGCAGGCGCCGAAAATGGCACCGCATATTCCTGAAATGAGAAAGAATATTGCAAGGACGCTGTGTTTGGAGGAAAACCAGATCAATATTAAGGCAACGACAGAAGAGGGACTTGGATTTACCGGAAGCAAGGAGGGAATCTCCTCGCAGGCAATCTGTTCCATTGACAGCGTGTTTGGAGCAGGCGTAATGCTGGCATCGGGCGATGGATGTCCGGGATGCGGCAGCTGCCACAGTGAAAATGAATAATAATAAATGAGGGAAAGAACATCCTCGATAGAACCAGTTTTTATAAGGCTTGGGAAATTCTATCGAGGATATTTTTTTGAATTGTATAAAAACGTTTCTTTGAAAGCGAGAAAAAATAGAAAAAACAGCGAAAAAATAAAGCGAATAAAATTATTAAAAATAACCAAAAAATAAGTTTTAAAAATATATATAATAAACAAATCGACTACAAAATGAAGAAAAATATTGACAAAAACGTTTTTCTGGAGTAATATCAAAAACAAGAAAAACGTTTCTCTAAAAGGAAGGGAGGAAAGAAAATTGAAAGATACAAAGTATGTTCTGGAAGCAAAAGGAATATGCAAATCTTTCTCAGGTGTAACTGTACTGGATGGAGCAGGGCTTTCGATTATACCAGGTGAGTTGCATGCATTGATGGGTGAGAATGGCGCTGGTAAATCCACATTGATGAAAATTATCATGGGAATTTATCCAAAGGATGCAGGTTCTGTGAGCCTGGATGGCCAGGAGGCGAATTTTACATCTGCAAGGGACGCCCTGGATGCTGGTATTTCAATGATTCATCAGGAGTTGAGTCCGATTCCGGAGATGACAGTTGCAGAAAATGTATTCTTGGGAAGAGAAGAGAAAAAATTTAAAGGTCTGCCATTTGTGGACAAAAAAACATTGAATCAGAAAACTCAAAAATTATTGGATGAATATGAACTTTCTGATTACATCAGTCCCACAATGAAAATGAAAGACCTGAACATTGCACAGACACAGATGATGGAGATTATTAAGGCTGTCTCTTATAACTCCAAAGTAATCATCATGGATGAGCCGACATCGTCACTGTCTGATAAGGAAAGCGACATCTTGTTTAAGATCATTCACAGTCTGAAGGAAAAGAAAGTTGGTATTATTTATATCTCTCACCGTATGGAAGAGGTATTTGAACTTGCAGATCGCGTTTCTGTTTTGCGAGATGGTAAGTTCATCGGATGTGTCAGAGTTGATGAATCAACTCCAGAGGAATTGATCAACATGATGGTTGGTCGTGAATTGGAAGGCGGCTATCCAAAGAATACTGCTGAAAAGGGAGATGTCGTACTTGAATTAAAGAACTTTACAAGAAAAGGCGTGTTTGAAAATGTAAATCTTCAAGTACGCGCCGGAGAAATTCTTGGTATGTCTGGTCTGGTAGGTGCCGGACGAAGTGAAGTGATGAGGGCCCTTGTTGGATACGATCCGCTTGATTCCGGAGAGATTATCCTGGAAGGAAAACAAATCCAGATTAAGCATCCGAAGGATGCAGTCAGAAATCACATCATCATGGCATCGGAAGACAGAAAAGCCTTGGGACTGGTACTGGACCGCAGCATTCGCGAGAACATTGCAATTCAGAACTTCGATAAATTAAGCTCTGGCGGTTTTATCAAACAGGCAAAGGAAAAAGCAATCTGTAAGGAATATGCAGATAGTATGGATACAAAAATGAATTCTGTTGAAGATATGGCTGGAAGCTTATCTGGTGGTAATCAGCAGAAGGTGGTACTTGCAAAATCAATGCTTTCAGATCCGAAAGTACTGATTATGGATGAACCGACAAGAGGTATTGATGTTGGTGCGAAAGCAAAGATTTACAGCCTCATGATCGATATGGCAAAGAGAGGAATCGCAATCATTATGATTTCTTCAGAAATGCCTGAACTGATCGGAATGAGCGACAGAGTCATTGTTATGGCTAACGGAAAAGTAACAGGAGAACTTCAGGGCGAAGAAGCAAAAGCCCAGGAAACAATTTTGAAATTAGCATTGGGGGGAAAATAAAATGGCAAAGAAAAAAGAATTGGGATCAGTGCTCAGAAATTTTGCACTTGTATTTATCATCATTGCAATTATTGTTGTTATGAGTTTTGTTTCACCGGTATTTATGACATCAAAAAATATCATTAATATCATCAGACAGATTTCAATTAACGGTATTATCGCAGTTGGTATGACATTTGTTATTCTGACTGGCGGTATCGACCTTTCAGTTGGCTCTGTGGTTGCGATTACGAGTGTTATTGTTGGTTCTATGCTTCAGGGCGGAAGCAACTGGCTGGTAGCATGTATCGTAGCACTTCTGATTTCCCTGGTATTCGGTGCTTTTAACGGATTTATGATTGCTTATGTTGGATTCCAGCCGTTTATCGCGACTCTGGCAACTGTAACGATGGGAAGCGGTATTGCTTTAGCTTATTCAGATGGTAAACCATTTACCATTTCCAATGAGTCTTTCCTGAAGATCGGACAGGGTTATCTCGGAGCAATTCCGATTCCGATCGTGCTTCTTGTCATTGTTGTTGCGATTGGCCTTATTATTCTGAAAACAACAACATTTGGAAGATACGTATTTGCAATCGGAGGCAATAAAAACGCAGCAAAATTATCTGGCGTAAGAACAAGACGTGTAGAACTGATGGTATATATAATCTCTGCACTCTGCGCTTCCATCGTAGGTTTGATTCTTTCCGCACGTATCAGTTCCGGACAGCCGACAGCCGGTGAAGGATACGAGCTGGATGCCATCGCTGCAACAGCGATCGGTGGTACAAGTATGACAGGTGGAGTTGGTTCTTTGACAGGAACAATTTTCGGTTTCGTTCTTCTGGGACTGATGACAAACTCCATGAACCTTTTGAATATCAATTCCTTCTATCAGGAAATTGTAAAAGGTATTCTGATCATTATTGCAGTATTCCTTGATATGACATCAAAGAACAAAAAATAAGGTATCTGTTCAGTACCCTCACAGATACGAGCCAAAATCCATGAAATAAGACTTTAATATCTCGTGATATTAAAAATAAAAAATTTAAAGGAGAAGAAAAAATGAAGAGAAAAGTATTAGTTATGTTACTGGCAACAGCAATGGTTGCAACAATGGCGGTAGGATGTGGACAAAAAGCAGATTCATCAGATGCAGCAGCAGGTTCAGAGGGCGGTTCTGAGTCAAGCGACATTACAATTGGATTTTCTTCCAAAACAAACTCTGATACATTCGTAAAAGCAATTGCAGACGCAGCTGAGGCAGAGGGAAAAGAACTTGGCGTAAAAGTAGTAATGGCTGATGCTGAGGGTGACGTAAACAAACAGATCAGTGACGTAGAGACTATGATTGCGCAGCAGGTAGATGCAATCATCGTAATTCCTCAGGATGTAGAGGGAAGTGCACCAGTTGTATCCATGGCAAAAGAGGCAGAGATTCCGATTATTATCTGTAATGGTGATATCGCAGATGACAGCTACGATGCATTTGTTGGATGTACTGACCAGGAGTCTGGTGAGATTCTTGGAACATGGTTTAACGAGAACCTGGAAGAAGGATCTGGCGTTTGCATCATTGAAGGACCAATGGGACAGTCTGGACAGGTTGGGCGTTATGCAGGATTTGGTGAAGTTGGAACACTTGACAAATTTAATGTACTTTCCAAGCAGACTGCAAACTGGAAACGTGACGAAGCAATGGCACTGACAGAAGACTGGCTGACAACTTACGGAGATGAGTTAAAAGGTATCATCTGCGAGAACGATGATATGGCACTTGGAGCGCTTTCTGCTTGTAAAGCTGCTGGAAGAACTGATGTTGTAATCGGTGGTGTAGACGGATTGGATGATGCTGTTCAGGGCGTAAAAGACGGAACAATCGGAGTGTCTGTACTGCAGGATTCCAAAGGACAGGGTAAAGGCGCTGTTGATGTAGCTGTACAGATCATCAAAGGCGAAGAATATGAAAAAGACACACGTATCCCATTCAGAGCCATTACAAAAGACAACGTAGATGCATATCTGGAAGGCGGAGTAGAGGCTATTTCTAAATAAGAATCAGATTGAGCCGATATAAGAAAAATACATAATAAAAAAGCACCGCCGGAAAATAGTAGAAAAACTGATTTTGCTGCGGTGCTTTTATAAAAAGTTGATTGAAATCCTGAGGATTCAGGATGAAAGAAAGGTGAGTGGCACATGTTAAGGAATATACCGAAAATATTACCTCCTGATTTGGTGAAATATATGATGGAGATGGGACATTCGGATTATATCGTGATCGCAGACGCCGGTTTTCCGGGAACGGCACATGCAAAGAGAATCGTTCGTATGGACAGCGTAGAGATACCGGAACTTTTGGAGGCGATTCTTCCGCTGTTTCCATTAGATTACTTTGTGAATGATTCGGTAAGACTGATGAAAAAACTCGATCATGAGCCTGAAGTTACGATCTGGGAAGTATACAGAAAACTTTTGGAGAAATATGATCAGGACAATGCTTTCAAAGAGTTTACTTATCTTGATCGTCTGGACTTTTATAAAGATGCAGAAGGCGCTTACGTGGTTGTTCAGACTGGAGATACTTCCAGATATGGAAATATTATCCTGCAAAAGGGTGTATGCGTATAGGAGCGGATGATTATGAGATATAACGACGAGAAAAGATATGTTGGACACAGAGACCAGTTGCTGAAAGCAAAGCGAATTGTCCTTCAGGATGGCAAGGCAAACAATGTTTCTATGATTGATGTCAGCAATCGTTCTGGTATGCGTTTTGATGTCAACATAAGTCGTGGAATGGACATTCCGTACCTGGAATACTGTGGTGAAAACTTTGGATTTGTATCACCGTGCGGTGTGGTTGCTCCGGAATATTTTGACGATAAGGAACTTGGCTTTTTGAAAAGCTTCACCGCGGGCTTTTTGACAACCTGTGGGCTGAAGATGGCGGGAGCACCGTGTGAATATCAGGGAAAAGCATATGGTCTTCACGGAAATATCTCACATACACCGGCGGAAGAAGTGTGCTGTGAAATCGTGGAGGATGAGGAGATTCCTTACATTAAAATCACTGGAAAAGTTAGAGATGCGGTGGTGTTTGGCGACCAACTGGTTCTGAAAAGAGAAATCAGATGCTATTACAGAGACCGAAAAATCACTCTGCATGATGAAGTGACAAACGAGGGATATAAGAAAGCACACCATATGATTATTTATCATTGCAACATCGGTTATCCGGTGCTTGCTCCTGAGAGTGAAATCTTTATTCCGTCCAATGAGGTGAAGGCAAGAAACAGTCATGCGCGGGAAGGAATCCAGGAGTGGATGCGTGCGCAGGAGTCAGATCCGGATTACGAAGAAATGTGTTACTATCATAAACTTCATGCGGATGAACAGGGGTATGCGGCAGCGGCAATTTTTAATCATGAAGAAAACCTTGGTGTAGCGATTAAATACAATACAGATACTCTTGAGAGAATGGTTCAGTGGAAGATGATGGGTGCTGGCGAGTACGTGATGGGACTGGAACCGTGCAATACAACCATCGACGGAATTGAAGATGCAATTGAGAATGGAAGTATGAAATATCTGGAACCGGGAGAAACCGTATGCTACGATCTGGAGTTCTGCGTGTTAAACAGCGAGTCAGAATTTAACGAATTAAAACAAAAGTTTCAAAAATAAATGATAGGAGAGAGAAAAATGACCGAGAAGGAATTAACAATCAAAGCAAGTGAAGATCTTGAAAAAAGACTGGAAGAAGCGAAAAAAACAGGCAATCTGGTAGTAAAAGATGCTACAGAAGATGAAGGCGTTATCCGCAGCACATTTGAAAAGGGAGAGGGAATCTTCAGACTGTTTCCTGCATTTGTTCCGAGAAGATTTGGTAAAGCAGGTCACAGATTAAAACTGCATCCAGATGATTACTTTGCATTCGGAATGGCAAGAGGTTCTATCACAGAGAGATGGTTTGCTTCCACAATCGCAGCACAGAATGGTGAGCTTGCGAAAGCAGATGAAGGTATGTCTTATGTTTGTGTAGACTACAATACAGATGAGAAATTTTCCCTGAAAAACGCAGTAAAAGTTCTTGGAGAAGAGCTGGTAGGAAAAGAATTGATGGAAAAATACAATGGATGGCCAATGTATTCCAAATTCTTTGATAATGAAAATCCATTATTCCACCATCTGCATCTGACATTTGAGGATGCTGCAAAGGTTGGAAAATTAGGAAAACCGGAATGCTACTATTTCCCGAAACAGTTAAACAACTACTTTGGTGAAGCTGGATATACATACTTTGGATTTGATCCAGACGTTGATCCGGAAGAAATCAAAGAAAGAATCCGTCATTTCGCAGATGATGACACCAGAATCACAGACCTTTCCAGAGCTTACAGAATTGAGCTGGGAACAGGATGGTATACACCGGCAGGCGTTATTCATGCTCCAGCTTCCGTTCTTACATATGAACCGCAGTGGAACTCTGATGTAAACTCTGTATATGAAAACATTGTTTCCGGAGAAGTATATCCGCCAGAAATGCTCAATGAGGAGTGCCCTGCAGACGACAATGGCGTAGATGCAGTATTTAACCTGCTTGACTGGGATAAGAACGTAGATCCGCATTATAAGAAACACTACTTCCGCAGACCGCTTATTGAAACAGAAACAGAAGGATACACACAGAAATGGATTACTTACGCAAACCCATATATTGCTGCAAAAGAGCTGACCGTTAATCCGGGACAGACAGTTGTGATCAAAGATGGAGCAGCGCATGGATGTATTACCATTCAGGGTCATGGAAAACTTGGCGTATATGATTGTGAGGCAGCTACATTGCTGCACTTTGGTCAGCAGAGTTCTGATGAGTTCTTTGTTTCTGAGAAAGCTGCAACAGAAGGGGTGACCATCACAAACTTAAGTAAGGTTGAGCCTCTGGTAATTCTGAAACACTTCGGACCGAACTGCCCGGGAGTTCCACAGGAAGTTCCAGAAAACTAATCAAATAAAGGTAAAACAGAAATAAGCCTGGGGTGCGGAAGTATTCCGGGCTTTCTAAAAAATACAGGCAAACGGAAAGGGTGAAAAATATGAAGTATTTAATGGGAATTGATAATGGCGGAACATTTTCAAAAGCAGCGCTTTTTGATGAAGATGGAAAACAGATTTCTGTTGCCAGTGTTCCGACTGTGACAATTACTCCACAGCCTGGATATACAGAGCGTGATATGGATGAACTCTGGGAAGTGACAGCGCAGGCAGCCAGACAGGCAATTGAAAAAAGCGGTGTGGACGCAAAGGACATTGTCGGAGTTTCTTTTTCCGGTCATGGAAAGGGACTCTATATGGTTGGACATGATGGAAAACCATCTTACAACGGAATTGCTTCCACAGATACAAGAGCCTGGGCACAGGTGGAAAAGTGGTATCAGGATGGCACAAAAGAAAAGGTTTACGAAAAAACATTCCAGGAGATTCTGGCAGTTCAGCCGGTCAGTCTTCTTGCGTGGTTTAAGGAGAACAAACCGGAAGTTCTGGAGAATACAAAATATATCTTTGCAGTCAAGGACTACATTCGTTATAAATTGACTGGAGAGGCTTACAGTGAATATACGGACTGCTCCGGCTCCAATCTTGTGAATCTGACAACAAAACAGCACGACAGAGAATTGATGAAACTGTTTGGCCTGGAAGAATGTTATGAGAAACTTCCGCCTCTTCGTTACTCGGCAGATATCTGCGGATATGTGACAAAAGAAGCAAGCGAGAAAACTCTGCTTCCGGAAGGAATTCCTGTAGCAGCCGGAATGTTTGATGTGAACGCCTGTGGAATTGCCTCTGGACTTTCTGATGAGAAACAGATGTGCATGATCGCCGGAACCTGGAGTATCAATGAGTTTATTCGCAAAGAGCCTGTCACAAACGGAACCGTTGATTTGAACTCTTTCTTCTGTATTCCTGGATATTTCCTGGTAGAAGAGAGCAGCCCGACATCTGCGGGAAATATGGAGTGGTTCATTCAAAATCTTATGAATTATGAGAAGGAAGAGCAAAAAGAAAAAGGCAGCTCTGTCTATAATATTACCAACGAATGGGTAGCATCAATTGAACCGCAAGATAACAATGTGATTTTCCTTCCATTTTTGAATGGTTCCAACGAAGACCCTCTGGCGAAGGGAACATTCGTGGGATTGACTGCTTTCCATAACAAAAAACATATGCTTCGTGCTGTCTATGAGGGGATTGTATTTTCTCATGTAACTCATGTGAAAAAACTTCTGAAAAACCGTGAGGTGCCAGCAAGTATCCGTCTTTCTGGAGGTGCAGCAAACTCAGATGTATGGGTTCAGATTTTTGCAGATGCGCTTCAGATTCCGATCGATGTGATTGAAGACAAAGAAATCGGTGCGCAGGGAGCTGCTATGGCGGCTGGAATTGCAGCAGGCATTTATAAGGATTATCAGGATGCTGTTTCACGAACCGTGAAAATTACAAAAACAATTTATCCAAGACCGGAATACAAAGAGATTTATAAAGAAAAGTATGCTACATACAGAGCTGTTATTGATGGACTTGGAAGAACGTGGAATCATTTTAAAAATTAGTTGTAGGATAAGATAAAGGGGCGTAAAATGAAAGCGTATAAAATCGGTCTTTATGAGAAGGCCATGAGAGATGATCTCAGCTGGGCTGAAAAATTATCGTGTGCCAAAGAGTGTGGATATGATTATGTAGAGATCAGTATCGATGCTTCTGAGGAAAAAATCCAGAGAATCTATATGAGCGATGAAGAGAGAAAAGAACTGGTGGATACCATGTTTGAGGTTGGACTTCCGATCCGCTCTATGAGTGTAAGTGCACTGACGAAGTATGCACTTGGAGACTCAGATCCCAAAATCAGACATCGGGGAGAAGAGATCCTGGAGAAATCAATTAAATTGGCGGCAGATCTGGGAATACGTACAGTCATGGTTCCTGGATATGATATTTATTTTGGAGAGTCAACAGTAGAGACAAAGAAATATTTTCTGCAGAATATAAAGGCGGGAGCACAGATTGCGGCCAGAGAAGGTGTTCTCCTTGGTTTTGAAACAATGGAAAATGAATTTATGAATACAACTGCAAAAGGCGCGAAATACGTAAGTATGGTGGAGTCACCATATTTGAAAATCTATCCGGATTCCGGAAATATCACAAATGCAGCCGTTCTGCATAAACATGACGTGTGTGAGGATTTATCGGTAGGAAAGGGAAATCTGATTGCGCTGCATTTGAAAGAGACAAAGCCGGGAACTTTTCGCGAAGTTCCGTTTCTGACAGGGCATGTGGAGTTTGAACGTATTATCGAGGAAGCGTGGAAACTGGGTGTGCGCCGTTTTGTCACAGAACTCTGGGATGTGGGGCAGCCGGAATGGAAGGAAGATATTTGTTTTGCAAATAAGAGCATGAGAGCAATTTTGGACAGACAGGACAATTAATGAATGGAGGATGACAAAATGTTGAGAGTAGCGATTTTAGGAGCAGGTGGAATTGCCATTAAGATGGCAAAGACTTTAAGAGGAATGGAAACTGCGGAAGCATATGCAATTGCAGCCAGAGATTTGGGAAGAGCAGAAGCATTTGCGAAGGAATATGGGTTTACAAAAGCATATGGTTCTTATGCAGAGATGCTTCAGGATGAAAATGTAGATCTGGTTTATATTGCAGTACCGCATACCCATCATTATATGTGTGCGAAAATGTGTCTTGAGGCAGGAAAACATGTGCTCTGTGAAAAACCATTCTGCGTAAATGTTGACCAGACAAAGGAACTGCTGGCTATGGCAGAAGACAAAAAATTACTTTTGACGGAAGCAATCTGGACAAGATATATGCCGTCCAGAAAGATTATTGATGATCTGATTGCAGGTGGAGAAATCGGAGAAGTGACTTCCCTGACAGCAAACCTGGGATATGAACTGAGCGAGATTCCGAGAATCTGGGATCCAAAGCTTGCCGGAGGTGCTTTGATGGATGTTGGAATTTATCTGGTTCATTTTGCGAGAATGGTTTTCGGGGAGAAAAAAGCAAAAATTACATCGGAAGCACTGTTTAAGAATGGCGTGGACATGATTGACAGTATCATCATGACTTTTGAAGATGGTCAGGTTGCAACCATGCAGTCTAATGTATATGCTGTTCAAAACAGAAATGGATCCATTTTTGGAACGAAAGGATATATTGAAATCACAAACATTAATAATCCGGAAGTGATTAAAGTATTTGATGAGAATTATCAGGAAGTGAAATCCATTGTTGTTCCGAAGCAGATTACCGGATATGAGTATGAAGTGGAGGCTTGTGCCAGAGCGATTGCGGCCAAAGAGATTGAGTGTGAGGAAATTCCGCATGCAGAGACGATTTGTGTTATGGAAATTATGGATGAGATCCGCAATTCCTGGGGATATGAGCTGCCGGATCTGCGTGGATAGAGAGTCTTAGGACAGGAAGGAAAAATTATGAACAGACATTTGGATATTTTGCAGCAGCAGGAGAATATGCTTCAATTTGATACATTTGATTACGATGAAGCATATAAACTTGGATGCTTTATGGTTGACTATGCAAAACGCAACGACATTACGATTGCCATATCCATTCGTATGAACAATGGCTGTGTTGTTTTTCAGCATTGTCCGAATGGAACAAATTTGCTGAATCAGAAGTGGATGGAGAGGAAATTCCGTACTGTAAAACTTATGGAGAGAAGTTCTCTGTTATCTACGTTTGTCTGGGAAGAAGAAGGATGCGATGTGGAAACGCATGGACTCAAGAGCGAAGAGTATGCGCTGTGCGGAGGAGGTTTCCCGATTCGTATAAAAGGATCGGATGCAGTCATTGGGGCGATCATTGCTTCTAATTTGTATCATATTGCTGACCATGAGTTTATTATCAGCTGCTTAAAGGAATATTTGAACTGCCCACAGGCGCCTGCCTATCCTTATGAATTGCCATAATTAATCACATTCTTTCATCAGATGATGTTCAGGTGAGCAATTATACATAATGAGAATTGCGGCAATATTGCGAATGTGATAAAATAAACCCATATAAAATTATTTCTATAAAAGAGGGACAGGCGGAGTTATGAGTAGCATTAAAGAGGTGGCGGCCAGAGCGGGCGTGTCTATTTCAACGGTATCAAATGTGTTGAATAAGAAAAAATATGTTAGCCCTGAGTTAGAGGCACGCGTAGAAAAAGCGGTAAAAGAACTGAATTATGAAGTGAATCCAATCGCTGCCAGCATGAAAAGTAAGAAGACAGGTACAATTGGCGTAATCACAGAAGATATGTGTGGGGTATTTTATCCGTATATTGTCAAAGGAATCAGCCAGGTGACAGAGCAAAAGGGATATAAAATGATTATTTGTGATGTCAATGGCCGACAGCAGGGAAAAAGCGTACTTGAAAGAGAAAAAGAACTGTTTTATGAGCTGGTTGCCAGTCGTGTGGATGGAATTATCTTTACATCAACGTTAACGGCGGCCAGCAAAAATCAATATTTTCTGGATTTCAAAAATAAAGCAGAGCATTCGCAAAAGAGAATTCCGATTGTCAGCTTGGAGCGGGATCTGACGATGCTTGGAATTGATTCTGTTTATTTTGAAGGCAAGCACAATGCAAAAAAGGCGGTGAATCACCTTTTGGACTGTGGATGTAAGAAGATTTGTCATATTGCAGGACCAAAAGAACTTCATGTGGCGCGAGAACGTCTGGAAGGATATGTGGAGTGCCTGAAAGAACATAATCAATATTTTGATCAGGATAAAATGATTGCTTACGGAGATTATTCTCATCAGAGCGGATATGTTGCCATGAAACAATTACTGGAACAGGTTCCGGATTTGGATGGCGTATTCTGTGGGAACGATCAGATGGCCATTGGTGCTCTGAAGGTTTTGAAGGAATATGGAAAGAAAATTCCGGAAGAAGTAAAACTTATGGGATATGATGATGTGTTTGTTTCCAATATTGTAGATCCTGCGATTTCGACCATACATATTCCGAAAAAAACAGCGGGAAGAAAAGCGGCAGAGCTGCTTTTTGAGCGCATTGAACATCCGGAAGATATGACATCTGTGATGGGAATCAAATTGGAGAGCCGACTTGTGGTTCGAAAGTCCACGAAAGAGGGAGTGGAAGAAGACTGGCAGTTGAGCGATTGGTGATGCACGGCAGCTTGTTTTGGCTGAAAAAACGGACTCTTCGGAGTCCGTTTTCGCAATACAAAAATATAGAAACAAAAAAGGTTCATGTATATGCATGAACCTTTTAGAGCGTGAGACGGGGCTCGAACCCGCGACCCCGACCTTGGCAAGGTCGTACTCTACCAACTGAGCCACTCACGCAGAAGCGGGTGATGGGAATCGAACCCACGTATCTAGCTTGGAAGGCTAGTGTTCTACCATTGAACTACACCCGCATATTCTGTTTCGTTTTTGTGTTGTCCTCAACAACAAAATTGATTCTACATTACTTTGCTCCATTTGTCAATAGAAAAATTAAAAAAATTTGAAAAAAATGTGAAAAAGAGAAAAAACCTTTTCAGATGAGGGATAGTATAGTAAAATCAAGGGAGTAAAGGCAGTGGTTTTTGGATGAAAACAGAAAAGAGGTAGTAAAATTGAAGAAAAAAATTTTTACGGCGGCTGTTATGACAATGACGATCGCATTTTCTCAGATTGCGATGGGCGCAACTTTGGATTATCAGGGGGCTGTTGATAAATTAAATCAGGAAAGTGAGCTGGTGGTGAATCAGAACTTTGCGGACAGCAAGGGAAACGTCGGAAAATTGGTTATAATGGTGGAGCCTGCATATGCACAGGCGGCAACTTTATCAGTCAAGGAATCGCCGGATGCAGATTCCGCAACGATTGTGACGCTGACATTTGGACAGAAGGTCAGCCGTGTCGGACTTTGTGACAATGGATGGAGCAAGCTGTTGGTCAAAAATGCTTCCGGCAAAAAGGTATATGGGTATGCAGAATCTTATTATTTGTCAGACAGTGAACTTTTGACAGAGATGGAGGAGACGCTTCGTGTTATGGAGACATCAGAGGTGTTAGACTTTCCTGGGATGCGAGACGGACTTTCCATAGGTAATATCGTAGAAAACGAAGAAGTCGTGTGTACCGGTGTCTGCAGCAATGAATGGAGTCGGATTCGATTTGAAAATGGGAAGGGAGAGGAAGTGACTGGTTTTGTACCAAACAGCGTTCTCGCCGAGAATAAAGCAGGAACAGCGGGAAATGCTACGAATGCTACAGGGGATGATGATATGATTGAAGGGGAGGCGGTTTTACAGCCGGGAGATACCGAGAGTATTTGGGCAAAGGCGTCCAGAGAAGTTTCACAGGAAATCAGCACGACGAATGCAGAAGGCGTGCTTCAGGGCGAGGCGGTACAGGTATCTGCTGATGCCAATCTCAAACCGCTCGGAACTTTTCGTATCACACATTATTGTCCGTGCAGCATCTGCTGTGGTCCATGGGCAAACGGCATTACTTCTACTGGTGTGACAGCACAGACTAACCACACGATTGCAGTCAATCCGAGCCAGATTCCATATGGATCAAAAGTCGTGATCAACGGGCAGGTCTATGTGGCGGAAGACTGCGGCGGTGCGATTGTCGATAACTGCATTGACATCTATGTTGCGACGCATGAAGAAGGGAATGCCAAAGGCGTGTTCTACACAGATGTATATTTACTGGAAGAGTAAAAAGGATTTCCGGCGGCTGCAGAACTGTGGCTGCCGGAAATTTTTTCTGTTTTACAAATTTTGTAAATTTTTTGAAAAATACGGTTGATTTTTGTACTGGAATGTGTTAAACTAACATTCGTGATTGAGAAATGCCTGGTTAGCTCAGTTGGTAGAGCAGAGGACTGAAAATCCTCGTGTCTCTGGTTCGATTCCGGAACCAGGCACTTTTTATATTCAGAAATAAGAGCGGAGACGCTCTTATTTTTTTGTAAAAAACAGGAATCTATGCTATACTTATTCGAGAACGATTTCACAGAAAGGCGGATTATAATGATGAAAGACTATTCGATTGAAACAAAATGTGTACGTGCCGGTTACACTCCAAAACAGGGAGAGCCATGCATGATTCCGATTGTACAGAGTACAACATTTAAATATGATTCTACAGATGACATGGGACAGTTATTTGCTCTGGAGAAGGAGGGATATTTCTATACCCGTCTTCAGAATCCGACGAACGATGCGGTGGCTGCCAGAATCACAGCTTTAGAGGGTGGTGTGGCAGGTATGCTGACTTCTTCTGGCCAGGCTGCAAACTTCTATGCTGTGTTCAATATCTGCGAGGCCGGTGATCATATCGTAGCAGCGTCTACCATCTACGGAGGAACCTTCAACCTCTTCGGAGTTACCATGAAGAAGCTCGGTATTGACTGCACATTCGTAAATCCGGATGATCCGGCGGAAGAGATTGCGAAGGCATTTCGTCCGAACACCAAGGTTATGTTTGCGGAGACAATCGCCAACCCTGCTCTGGTAGTGCTTGATATTGAAAAATTTGCAAAACTGGCGCACGATCATAAAGTGCCTCTGATTGTGGATAATACGTTTGCGACACCAGTCAACTGCCGCCCGTTTGAGTGGGGCGCTGACATTGTGACACATTCCACCAGCAAATACATGGACGGACATGCAATGCAGGTTGGCGGTGCGATTGTGGACAGCGGCAATTTTGACTGGAATGCTTATGGAGATAAATATCATGGGCTGACGCAGCCGGATGATTCTTATCACGGTGTTGTTTATACAGAACGCTTTGGAAAAGCTGCCTATATCACAAAGGCGACGGTGCAGCTGATGCGTGACCTGGGTTCCATTCCTTCTCCGCAGAATTGTTTCCTGCTGAGTGTCGGTCTGGAGACACTGGCTCTTCGCATGGAGCGTCACTGCTATAATGCAGACCGAGTGGCTCATTATTTGAACGATCATGAGAAAGTATCCAGCGTGATTTATGCGGGACTTGAGGGAGACAAATATCATGAGTTGGCAAAGAAATACATGCCAAAAGGAACTTGTGGCGTTATTTCCTTTGAGTTAAAGGGCGGAAGAGAAGCGGCTGTGCGCTTTATGGACAGCCTGAAGCTGGCAACGATTGCAACCCACGTGGCAGATGCCAAAACGATGGTGCTGCATCCGGCAAGCCATACGCATCGCCAGCTCAATGACCAGCAGCTCAAAGAGGCAGGTGTTTCTCCGGGAATGATCCGTTTCTCTGTAGGCATTGAGAATGTGGAGGATATCATTGCAGATCTGGAGCAGGCACTGACAAACGCATAAAGAATCTTTGGAATGGCGATGAAAAAATAGAGCATAATGATATTTATGAGAGACAAATCCATTTGAACTGTGAGGGATGTAAATGAACTATGATGTGATTATTATTGGGGCAGGACCGTCTGGTATTTTCTGTGCCTATCGTCTGAAAGAAAAAAAACCGGATCTGAAGGTGTTGATGATTGAAAAAGGGCGTTCGATTGAAAAACGTCAGTGCCCGAAGCGGAAAACAAAAAAATGTGTCGGCTGTCAGCCGTGTTCCATCACGACAGGATTTGCGGGAGCAGGTGCATTTTCCGACGGTAAGCTTTCTCTGTCTCCGGATGTAGGAGGCAATCTTCCTGCGATTCTGGGTTATGACAGGGCTGTGGAGCTGATCAAAGAATCTGATGATATTTATCTGAAGTTTGGTGCAGATACGAGTGTCTATGGAGTGGATAAAGAGGCAGAGATCCGTGAGATCCGCCGCAGAGCGATTCAGGCAAATCTCAAACTGATCGAATGCCCAATCCGTCATCTGGGAACAGAAGAGGGATATAAGATTTACCAGCGGCTGCAGGAGCATCTGGAAAAAGAAGGCGTAGAGATGCTG
>JALFVM010000219.1 GCA_022787145.1 Lachnospiraceae bacterium
AAAACAACGAGTAGATACAGGAGGAACAGAGTATGATTCGCAGATATGTATATGGTAATGTGCTTGAGACGGAAGCTGTGTTGGAAAAGCCGGAGAAAGAACAGGGTCAGCTTCCATATTTTACAGTAAATGAACAGGAAAAGACATTTTTATATCAGATGGATGCAAGTGACAGGGTATATGGACTGGGAGAAAATGTGCGTGGAATCAATAAAAGAGGATGGATTTACGAGAGCAAATGCAGCGATGATCCGGAACATAAAGAAGACCGTCATTCTTTATATGGTGCTCACAATTTTCTGGTAGTGGATGGAAAAGAGCAGTTTGGTATTTTTATTGATTATCCGGGAATCCTTACTTTTGATGTGGGATATACAAAACATAATGAGTTAAAGATTAAAGCTTCTGACTGGAATCTGGATGTATACTTAATTACAGGAACAGATGTGAAAGATATTGTAAAGCAGTTCCGTCATATGGTGGGAAGAAGTTATGTTGCACCTCTTTGGGCATTTGGATATGGTCAGAGCCGCTGGAGTTATATGAATGAGGATGAAGTTCGGGAAGTGGTGAAAAAGCATCGTGATCTTGGCATTCCGCTGGACAGTGTTTATCTGGATATCGATTATATGGAACGGTACAAAGATTTTACATTAAACGATGAGACATTCCCCGATTTTGCAAAATTCAATGAGGAAATGAAAGAGCAGAATATCCATCTGGTACCGATCATTGATGCGGGTGTAAAGCAGGAGGATGGATATGATGTTTATGAGGAAGGACTGGAGAAGGGATATTTTTGTACCAAAGAAGACGGAAGTCCTTTTGTGGCTGCAGTATGGCCCGGAAAAGCTCTGTTCCCTGATATGCTGAATAAAGAAGCCAGAGACTGGTTTGGCGATCAGTACAAATTTCTTCTGGATCAGGGAGTAGAGGGATTTTGGAATGATATGAATGAACCGGCGATTTTTTATACAGAAGATCGTCTGAAAGATGTACTGGAAAAGCTGGACACCTATAAAGGGCAGAATCTGGATCTGGACCGCTTCTGGGAATTTACAGGACTGGTTTCCGGATTGTCCAATAACGTGGATGATTATAAAATGTTCTATCACAATATGAATGGAGAGAGAGTAAGTCATGACCGTGTACATAACCTGTTCGGATATAATATGACCCGTGCAGCAGGAGAGGCGTTTGAACGTCTGGAGCCGGACAAACGTATCCTGATGTTTTCCCGGTCTTCCTATGTGGGAATGCATCGTTACGGCGGTATTTGGCAGGGCGACAACAAATCCTGGTGGTCACATATCCTGTTGAATCTGAAAATGATGCCATCTCTGAATATGTGCGGTTTCCTTTATACAGGAGCAGATATTGGTGGATTTGGTGCGGATACTACGGAAGATCTGCTTCTCCGTTGGTTGGAACTGGGTATTTTTACTCCATTGATGCGAAACCATTCAGCTTTGGGAACCAGAGTACAGGAGGCATATCGTTTTGAAGATATTGAAGGATTCAGACATGTGATTGGACTTCGCTATCGTTTTCTTCCATACATTTACAGCGAATATATGAAAGCGGTTCTGCGGGATGAAATGATGTTCAGACCATTGGCCTTTGATTATCCGCAGGATGCTCATGCAGTAAAAGTAGAAGATCAGCTTCTTTTGGGTGATGGTCTTATGATTGCTCCGATCTATGAACAAAATGCGGAGGGAAGATATGTATATCTGCCGGAAAAAATGAAAATGGTTCGTTTTAAAAAAGGTGGGATCACAGAAGAGAAAATTTTGGAAGCAGGACATCATTACGTAGAAGTTGGACTGACAGATGTGGTAGTATTTGTACGTCCGAACCACTTGATTCCGATGTCAACAGGCGGTCAGTGTGTGGCTGATGTGGATTTTGAAAATCTTCAGTATCTCTCATATGTGGAAGAAGGAGAGGCAGTTTACGAATATTATCATGACAATGGTTATGAGAAAGATTACGAGAATCCGGAGCACATTACCGTTATCCGTATGGACAGAGAAGGCAATGTACGGAAGTAAACGGCAGTAGAATTTGGGGCAGGACAGGGGACAGACATGTGTCCTATTTTTAGGACACATGTCTGTCCCCTGTCCTGCCCCTGTCCGGTTTTTTTCTTTACAAATAGCACGTGAAATGGTATATTATGAGACATAGTGTTTAATAATTTAACAAGG
>JALFVM010000066.1 GCA_022787145.1 Lachnospiraceae bacterium
GTGATCCCCATGTGGGTTGCGGATATGAATTTTGCAACGGCTCCGGCGATTCAAAAGAGGGTGATGGAGAGAATGCAGCACCCGGCGTTTGGTTATTTTTCACCCCGTGAGGAGTATTATGATGCGATTATCCGGTGGCAGGAAAACAGAAACGGGATTGTAGGACTGACGAAGGAAGCCATTGGGTATGAAAATGGAGTGCTCGGATGTGTATCTTCTGCACTGGAAGCATTTACGGCTCCCGGAGAGGCTGTTTTACTGCATGCACCAACTTATGTGGGATTTACACATTGTATGGAGGATAAGGGAAGAAAGATCGTGCTCAGTGATCTGATACGTGACGAGGATGGAATCTGGCGTATGGATTATGAGGATATGGATAGAAAAATCAAGGAAAATCATATCCACTGCGCAATTTTCTGCTCTCCTCATAATCCCAGTGGAAGAGTGTGGGAAAGAGAAGAGATAGAAAAAGCGATGGAAATCTACCGGAAAAATGAATGTGTAGTAATCTCGGATGAAATCTGGTCAGACCTGATCCTGGAAGGTCATAAACATATTCCTACACAGAGTATCTCGGAGGATGCGAAAAATCGGACTATAGCCATCTATGCCCCATCCAAGACTTTTAATCTGGCAGGTTTGATCGGATCGTATCATGTGGTTTATAATGACATGCTGCGGGACAGACTTCGAAAATGCGGCGATTCTACTCACTACAACAATATGAATGTGTTGTCCATGTATGCACTTATGGGTGCTTACAGTGAGGAAGGTGAGGAATGGCTGGAAGAACTGAGAAGCGTTTTGACCGAAAATGTAAATTATGCATATGATTTTATTACCACCCATTGGAAGGGAGTATCTCTGGGAAAACCGGAAGGAACCTATATGCTTTATCTGGACTGCGGTGAATGGTGCAGAGAAAATGAGAAAACATTAGAAGAAGTTTATCATGAAGGGCTGCGCTATGGGGTAATCTGGCAGGATGGTTGTCCATTTAACAAACCGGACACCATTCGGATGAATCTGGCTGTTCCATTGGAATTGGTGAAAGAAGCGTTTGAACGACTTGATAAATATGTATTCGGGATGTTATAATGAGATGCGTATAAAGTTATTCGGGCGGCAGGTCTGAATAGCGACGAAAAATAAACGATAGAGAGGACAGAAATTATGGCTAAAATTTCTAAAGATATGATCATTGCTGAACTGATTCAGGTGGATCCTAATATCGTGGCAATCCTGATGAGAGCCGGAATGCACTGTATCGGCTGCCCATCTGCACAGGGAGAATCCCTGGAAGAGGCTTGTCTGGTTCACGGAATTGATGCGGATCTTCTGACAGAGCAAATTAATGATTATCTTGCACAGTAAATAAAATAGGAAAGACATTTACTATTGTATGTAAAAATTTCCCGGATCCTAAACATTCAATGATAGGATTCGGGAAATTTTTTATAGAACTTATTGTTATGACAAAATCTGAAGCTGCTGCAGCGCCCGTTCGGCTACGATAATCTCACCGTGTTCCTGAAGGTACGCTTCTCCGGCTGCCGTACATGCTTTTCCGGTACCGTACTCGGAAAGAATATTGCATACTTTATTGAAATCTTCCGGAGTACTTCCTGTCTGATGGAGGATAAGAAGATAATGATTCTGCTTATCTTTGTAAAGCGTGTTCTGTCCGTTATAGTAGCCGTTCAGACCCCGGGAAGCATCAATTACGGTATCCAAATCAAGGAAACTGAAAATTCGTGTCAGATCCAGAGATACTTTCTGGACTTCGTCGGTAACTTCTGGTTCCTTTTCTTTTTGCTTTTCTGCAGCTCCTTTTTTCTTTTCAGGAGCATTTTTCAGCTTGCTTTCACACAATTTCTGGAAAAGATCCAGAATATCATCTGCACCTGTGATGTCAGGGGCTTCCTGATGAGGAAATGGCATGTCATCAGAACTGGGAGCAAACTTGGAAAAACGGGTATCCAGTTCTTCCGGATCTTCTACTTTGGTGATG
>JALFVM010000009.1 GCA_022787145.1 Lachnospiraceae bacterium
TGGAAAAACCATACTGAAAGACGTGTATTTTACTGCTCCGTATAAGATTATGACTCCTTTCGAAAAGAAGGATGGGGGTATTCAGGTGATGCCCCTTTGTGCTTCCGCAGGGATTATGCGAGGAGACTGCCAGGAGTTTGAATATCAGGTTGAAGAAGGAGCAAATCTGGAAATTCTATCCCAGTCTTTCGAAAAGATACATAAAATGGAAGGCGGTTCTGCTGCAAGAAAAATAAAGATTCAGACAGCAACGAATTCCAATCTGTGTTATTATCCTCAGCCGGTTATTCCTTTTGGTGGTTCTGCTTTTGACAGTGATATGGAGATAAGACTGGCGGATGAGAGTTCCCGTTTGTTTCTTTTGGAAATCATTACCTGTGGAAGAAATGCCTATGAGGAAAGGTTTGCCTATCGCCGCTTTTCATCCAAAGTGCGGATTTATCGGGATGACCATTTGATTTATCGTGACAATACCCGGTATGAACCGGAGAAAATGCCGATGGAAGGAATCGGTATGTATGAAGGGTATAGTCACATGGCAAATATATTTCTGTCGGTATCGGCAAAGAAAACGGAGCAGCAGGATCAAATATGGGAAATCCTTGAAGAAGAAACAGAATGTGAAGGTGGTGTGACCTGCCTTTCTCAGGGAGATCTGGCAGTGAGAATTTTCGGAAACCGGGCCCAGATACTTCAGGAGACCGCAGAAAAAATAAAAAGGGTGCACTTTGAATTATTTTAGTCGGATTTTTGAATGAATGTTGAGAAAATACAATTTTAGGGATATACTGAAAATATCAGAAATGTTTCCGGCAGGAGGCGGTATCATGAAGATTATCAAACTCAACATAAAAAATTTTAAATCCATTCAGGAAATCAGCCTGGAAAATCTGGAAAATGCATTGATCCTTGTTGGGAAGAACAGTACCGGAAAAACCGCTGTCCTGGATGCCATCCGGGCTGTCGGAGGAGACTACAGGCTCGAACCGGAAGATTTTCGGGAAGGGCATCCTCCCGTCAGTATACGGATGGAACTGGAAATTACCAGGGAGGATCTTCTCTCTTTCCAGAAACAGGGACTTGTGAGTCGTTACCGTCGGTTTGCTGCATGGGAGAAAGAATTTCAGAAAAAGCTTCCTTCTTATCAGAATGGAATTTTCACATTCACATATCTGGCAAAATACAATGGCGACATCTTCTATTCAGACGGGGAGAAAAAGAACAATCCACATATTCGTGAGATAATTCCTCGAATATATTATGTAGACACCCAGCGAGATCTTGATCAATTTCAAAATGATCTGCTCTTGTGGATGGAAGACGATCTGATCAAGCAAATGAGATCAGATTGCTGTATTTTCGACCGTTCAAAAAAATGTCGTCATTGTTTTGAATGTATGGGTCTGATCTCGCAGAAATCAGTAGATGAACTGAATGCTTTTGAAGCTGCAAAGCTTTTGGATTATAAGTTATATCAGCTGAATCTGGATGATTTTTCCAGAAAATTAAATGAGAATTTCAGAAGAAACGGCGGTCAGGAAGAAATACGATACTCTATGAACCGGGATATGGAACGGATGCTCTCGGTAACCGCGGAAACGTACAGTCCGGGACAGAATTTGACAAAACCCGTTGAAAAGATGGGAAATGGAATGCGAAGTGTTTATATGCTTTCACTTCTGGAAACCTATGCACAGGGGAACGGACAGAATCAGGGAATTGTAATAGTAGAGGAACCTGAGATTTTTCTTCATCCTCAAATGCAGAAGGTAGCTGGAAAAATATTGTACCGTCTTTCTAAGAAAAACCAGGTGATATTTTCCACCCATTCACCCAATTTACTTTCGAATTTTAATACCCGGCAGATTCGACAGATTCTTTTGGATGAAAAAGGCTGTTCATCTGTTGCGGAAAGAACAGACATCAGCCGGATTTTGAATGATCTGGGATATTCGGCCGGAGATCTGATGAATGTGGATTTCGTTTTTATTGTGGAAGGTAAGCAGGATAAAAGTCGTTTGCCAATGTTGATCCGAAAGTATTACGCTGAGACCTGCGATCAGAACGGAAAACTGATCAGGATTGCTATTATCAATACCAACAGTTGTACCAATATCAAGACCTATGCAAATCTGAAATATATCAATCAGGTGTATCTGAAAGATCAGTTTTTGATGATTCGAGACGGAGATGGCAAGGACCGGAAAGAACTGCAGCATCAGCTCTGCAGATATTATGAAGAGAGAAACCGGGAAGATATTGATGCATTACCGAGAGTACGTCCCCAAAATGTATTGATTTTAAAGTATTATTCATTTGAGAATTATTTTCTCAATCCACGTATTATGACACAGATCGGTGTGGTTCGGTCAGAGGAAGAATTTTATCAGACCCTTCTTGCAAAATGGAAAGAATATCTTTATAAAATACGAAGCGGCAGACACTTAACAGAGGTAATCGGAAAAAATTTTGAAACAGTGGATGACTTAAAAGAACATATGGAAGAAATCAAAATATTTCTCAGAGGACATAATCTGTTTGACATATTTTATGGCCGTTTTAAAGAACGGGAGGAAGAAATATTACAAAAATATGTAGAACTTGCTCCGAGAGAAGAGTTCGCAGATATCCTGGATGCGATTGACAAGTTTATCTATTTTGAAATCAGGAAGAAAGTATGATGAATCAGGTCTAGGACAGGGGTCTGTCCCAACAGAATGGAGAAAAATATGGGAAAAAAACTCGTAATAATCTTTCCGGGAGTTGGTTACACTTGTGCTAAACCACTTTTGTACTATACGGCGCAGCTTGCAGGAGAGTATGGTTATGAAGTGATACGTCTGGATTATGGCACGGATATTCATAATTTCCGGGGAAGAACCATGGAGGATCTGATTCCGGTGGCTGTCACTGCAAAGGAACGGATTCTGGCACAGATGAAAGAAATTGATTCAACAAAATATGAAGACATTCTGATGATATCCAAAAGTATCGGAACCGTGATCGCATGCAAAATTCAGGAAGAGCTGGAATGGGATAAAAAGACAGTAAGACATTTCTGGATGACCCCGATCCCTCTGACACTGCCATATCTGGAAGATTTTTCAGGGCTTTTTGTTGCTGGTACCGGTGATCCTTATATCAGCAAAGAACTGGTAGAAAAAGCGGCTTTTGAACATCCGGATAAAAAAGGAAAAATATTTCCCGGATGCAACCACTCTCTGGAAATCTCTGGTGACACTATGGGGAATATACAAAGACTGACAGAAGTAGTGGAAAAACTTCGTGAAATGATAGAATAGGACAGGGGACAGACCCCTGTCCTATTCTCAGTTACGTGGAAAATTCTCACTATAATGCATCTCTCCGTCTTCCGTGATGAAAAGTGCCTCCACACCCGGAAGATTCTCAATCAATTCCATTCCTTTTTCTAATCCAAGTGCATAGCAGGAGGTGCTGAGTCCGTCTCCGTCCACAGAAATATCAGACAGTATGGTGACGGAAGTGAGTCCGTTTTCATAGGGATATCCGGTAGAGGGATTCAGAATATGATGATACAGTTTCCCATCCTTCTCAAAATATCTCTCATAATTGCCGGAAGTTACGACAGAACCATCGGTGATTTCTGCTATGGCAATG
>JALFVM010000128.1 GCA_022787145.1 Lachnospiraceae bacterium
AGTTATGGGACCGAAGGATGTCATAACCCCGACTTGATGGGAAATATACAGTTTTTTGCATTCATTTTATGATTTTTATGAGAAAGGCAGAAAATCTTGAAAAGATTTTTCGGGCGAATAGAAATAAGGAATGAGTGTTTATACCTAACCGTTAAGGTGGAAATGTATGCATATATATTTATATACATTTTAAGTAACGGTAAGATATAATCAATGTATATTTAGATGAAGAAGGTGACGCAGTGAAAGTCGATTTTATAGAATTAACAAATTTTAGAGGTATTCAAAAACAAAGAATTACATTTGAAAATAAAAATTTTGTTGCGTTGATAGGAGACAATGGTAGCGGAAAGACAACCATACTAGAAGGGATTACAAAGGGGTTTGTGCCGGTATTAAGAACAGTTAATGCAGAAGCAATGAAAGAGTGTGATCTGGCGAATAATGATATAAGAAATGGAGCTAATGGTGCAATAGTTACATTGGGAATAACATTAGATGGCGAAAAATATGTCTGGACAAACAGACGCAGATTTTCATCCCAGCAGCCGTTTGAAAATCCAGGGGATGTAAAAGTAGAAAATGCCAAGTCTTTAAAAGAGTTAAAATCCAAGTATTCTCAATGTGTGGAAGAGAGAAAGCTACCACTGATTCTTTACTATGGAACAGACAGAATTATACGAGAAGTACCACAGAGAGGACATATAAAAAACTTTCAGGTAACAGATGCTCTGAGAAACTGTTTTGATAATGTCAATTATTTTAGAGATTTTTATGATTGGTTCAAGACAGAGGAGGATATTGAACTTCGGGGAATTCGTGAAAATCCAGACTATAAGAATCCAAAATTAAATTGTGTAAGAACTGCTCTGGAGAGAATGATAAAAGGGTATTCCAATCTAAGAATTGAATTAGCACCGTCAAGAATGCTGATGACAAATTCAGAAGGGGTAAATCTTCAGATTGACCAGTTAAGCGGAGGATATAAAGCGGTTTTGTCGGTTATTGCGGATATTGCAAAGAGATTATCAATGGCAAATCCAGATTCTTTGAATCCATTGGAAGAAGAAGCTGTGATTTTGATTGATGAGCTGGATTTGCACTTACATCCAAAGTGGCAGAAGGAAATCGTTGCTGATCTGAAAAGAACATTTCCTAATAGCCAGTTTATTGTTTCAACACATTCTCCATTTATTGTTCAGTCACTAGATGCAGATGAATTATTTGATATTAAAACAATGCAGTATGCAAAAGAAGAAGGTAATTACAGAGGATGGAGTATAGAGGCTATTCAAGAGCATAAGATGGGTGTAGAACCTAAAACTACCATTTTTAATCAGTACTTAGAAGAATTTTCATCAGCAATGGATGATGAAGATTATGAAAAAGCAAAAATGCTTTACAAAGAATTAAAAGAAATGGTGAGTCCAGGAAGTAACGAAAGTAAGATTTTAAAACTGGATATGGAGATGATTGAAGCAGATGATAAAGCTTGAACGAGGAAAAAGACCAAAAGAACTCACGGATGAAGTTTGCGAAGAGTTAAAAAGATTATATGCAGAAGACAATGATAAAGCTGTCTGGAATTCACCGAAAATTAAGAAGTCATTAAAAGAAGCTATGCTTGATATGAGTCATGGAAAATGTTCATATTGTGAGTGCAGGTTAGAGATAGAATCTAAAGATGTAACAATCGACCATTTTTTGCCGAAGTCTAAAAATCCAGATGAAGTTGTAAACTGGGAAAATCTTTTTCCGTCTTGCTTACGATGTAACAGAAAGAAAAATAATCGTGAAGAAAAAATTATTAATCCATGTGAAAATAAACCAAGGGAATATCTTGGAATAAGAAAAGTTAATCGTTATAGATTTAAAGCGATTGATTCAGCAGGGATTGGAGAAAATACAATTGAGGTGATTGGACTCAATGACATTCAAAGAGTAATGGTTCCAAGAATGCAGGAATGGGAATTATTAAAGGAGCGCCTAATAGATATAGAAGCTGACCTGAAAGAGGAGGGATTTAAAAAGAAGTATAAAAACAAATTACGAAGAATAATGGAAGATTGTTTACCTGACATGTCTTATTCAGCGACTAAAGCGACAAATCTTTTAAATGATGATACTTATAACGAAATTAAAAATATTCTTCTGGAATCAGATCAATGGACAGTTGATTTAAAAAAATTAGAGGAAGATATAGAACATATAGCATTAAGATTGGTATAATAACAAGGGGCTGTCAGTTAATGCCGATTTTTAGCCCCTTCATCAAAAAAGCAGGAATCTCCTGTAAATCTAATGCTTTTCAGCATCTGGATCTCTACAGGAGATTCCTGCTTTCTTTTCTGCAAAGTATTTTAAGGCGCAAAAACCCCTTGGCTTTACATTTTGAAACACACTTTGCAGGTACAGACCAATTACCTGGATGACCTGTGGGGCGATGAGGAAGAAACCGGAAAGGAGGTATCCGTAATATGTGTGATGTATTAGATCGAGTCGAAAGTAAAGGCAGAGCGGAAGGTGAGATGAAGAGAGCAAAGGAGACAGCATATAATCTTTACAACATGGGGATGAGTGATGAGTTTATTGCAAAAGCTGTGAATGTCAGTGTTGAGCTTGTAAGGCAGTGGCTTGGAGTGGGTATGAGTATGTAAGAGGTGCGTCTACTCGACCCATTAAATCATTAAATCCCCCCTTTTCTTGCTATTCACCGACCTCTGAGGTACAATAAAGCTGAAATGGTGCAGGAAGAACTGTGCCAGCCGGGAAAGGAGTATGAGCCGAATGCAGAGAAAGAAACTTCCTGTTGGAATAGAGGATTTTGAAAAACTCCGTAAAGAAGGTTTCTATTATATTGATAAGACAGGTCTCATTCGCGATTTGTTGAATAATTGGGGTGAGGTCAATCTGTTCACCCGTCCTCGCCGTTTCGGAAAGACGCTGAACATGAGTATGCTGAAAAACTTCTTCGAGATCGGAGCGGATAAGACGCTGTTTGATGGTTTGATGATTTCTAAGGAGACGGCACTGTGTGAAAGATATATGGGGAAATACCCGGTTATTTTTATCTCACTAAAAGGTGTGGATGGATTGGATTTTGAGGAAGCCTGTGGAGCACTGCGGAGAATTATCAGGGCAGAGGCATCCCGTTTCAGAATGTTGCTTAGCAGTGAAAAGATTGCTGATGAAGATAAGCAGTTGTTTCTCAGAATTCTGCAAGAGAAAGACACATTTGACGATGTTCGGGATAGTCTGCGAATGCTCTCTTCGCTGTTGAAGCAATGTTTTAGTGAGAAAGTCATCCTGCTGATTGACGAATACGATGTACCATTGGATAAGGCATTTCAGCATGGCTATTACGAAGAGATGGTATCGCTGATCCGCGGGCTGTTCGGACAGGCACTGAAGACAAATGAGTTTTTACAGTTTGCTGTCCTGACAGGGTGTCTGCGTGTGTCAAAGGAGAGCATTTTTACAGGTCTGAATAATTTCAAGATTCTTTCTATTACAGATGCCAGATTTGACGAGCACTTTGGCTTTACCGAAGCAGAAGTGAACCAGCTTCTGACGGATTATCAGTTAGAGGAACATTTGGCAGAAACGAAAGAGTGGTATGATGGATACCGCTTTGGAGATACAAATATTTACTGCCCGTGGGATGTGATCAGCTATGTGGATCACATTTCGGCAGACCCTCACGCAGAGCCGGAAGCTTTTTGGATCAACACCAGTGGGAATGACCTGGTGAAACGTTTTATCGATAAGGCGGATAAAACGACCCAAAATGAGATCGAACGCCTGATTGCAGGGGAGGCGATTGAGAAGAAGGTTCGTCTGGATTTGACCTATCATGAACTGGATTCCAGTATTGACAATCTGTGGAGCGTACTTTTTACCACCGGCTACCTGACCAAGACGGGCAGGGCGATAAACGGTGTCTACAAGCTGGTGATTCCCAACCGGGAAGTGCGGGAAGTTTTTATTTTACAGATACAGGAATGGTTCCGGGAACGTATGGCAGATGATGAAAAGCCAATGCGTGAGTTCTGCCGGGCATTTTTAAAAGGAGAGCCAGAGAGGATAGAAAAAAGGCTTAACATCATCCTAAACCGGATGATCAGCGTTCTGGATGCGAAGGCTCCGGATGACAAAAAAGAGAACTTTTACCATGGTTTGCTGCTGGGGTTACTCCGGAGTGAAATGAACTGGTTGATTTTGTCCAATGCAGAATCCGGGGATGGTTTCAGTGATATCCTGATTGAACCAGAAGACCCGGACGCCGGGATCGTTATTGAGGTAAAATATGCATCCAGCGTTGCAGGGCTTGAAAAAGCCTGTGAGGAAGCATTGAGGCAGATTAGAGAAAAGCGATATGACGAAAGACTTCGCAATGATGGCAGGACAGATGTGCTGACTTACGGTATCGCCTTCTGCAGGAAGCGCTGTAAAGTGGTATGCGAGAGGGCGTACGTAAATTTGTGAACATTTTGTGAAATTAGCACTCAATACTTGACAGTGCTAATAATAGGTGTTATAGTACGGATAGAACAAAGGAAGGGGAACAAAAAGAAAAGGTTTGATGGTTCCCTGAAACATCCTGGTTCCAAAGAAACAAGGTAAAAAGCATAATGATTGAAAAGGAGAGATGACTTATGATGATGCCTAGTATTTTTGGAGAAAGCTTATTTGATGATTTCTTTGATTTTCCGTTTTACGATAACAGAGTAGAGAAGAAGCTGTACGGACATAACGTCCACAATCTGATGAAGACTGATATTAAGGAAGTAGACGATGGATACGAGATGGAGATTGATCTCCCTGGTTTTAAGAAAGAGGAAGTAAAGGCAGAACTGAAAGATGGTTATTTGACAATCAGCGCTGCGAAAGGAATGAACGAGGAACACAAAGATAAAGAAACCGGAAAATATATCCGTCGTGAACGTTTTGCAGGTGCCTGCCAGAGAAGCTTCTATGTTGGTGAGCATGTAAAACAGGAGGATGTGAAGGCAGAGTTTAAACACGGTATTTTGAAATTGTGCATTCCAAAGGAAGAGAAGAAACCGGTCGTAGAACAGAACAATTATATTGCCATTGAAGGCTAATGGCGCACTGGCTGTTGCATAGATGTTTAAATACGGTATCTTTGAAATAAGGAAAGGGCGACTCGAGATGAGTCGCCTTTTCTTTGTTTTAATTTATTTTACTTACTTTGTTTTACTTTTATATTGCTAGAGAAGTATCTGATTGCTGTACTCTGGGTTTATCGTATTTTTTGGGCGATTTTTTGCAATCGCCCGAAGATTAAGGCGGAGATTGAAACGGTGAAGAAGTCGTAAGCGGGAAACGTCTCATTGCGTTTGAGTGCTGGGGATTCATCTTGGACATAGCTTTGTCTTCTGTCCTACACTTACACTTTAATCATGCGGTATCCGACGCCGATGTGTGTCTGGATATATTGAGGGGAATCAGGCTGTGATTCCAGTTTTTTGCGAAGGGTAGCCATAAAAACGCGAAGCGATGCGATATCGTTGTCCCAGCTGCTGCCCCAGATTTTTTCGGTGATAAAGGTGTGCGTCAGAACTTTGCCGACATTTTTGGAAAGAATACAGAGAAGTTTGTATTCAATTGGGGTCAGATGAAGCTCCGTGTCACCGAGGTAGGCGCATCCGGCCGCATAATCGATTCGCAGATTTCCGTTGACGAAGACACATTGTGAGGTGAGTTCGTTTTGCATGGAGGCAAGACGTCGTTGTGTGACACGAAGTCGTGCCAGAAGTTCCTCGACAGAAAATGGTTTCGTCAGATAATCATCTGCACCTGCGTCAAGTGCCTCGATTTTGTCGGTATCCTCGCTGCGGGCGCTGATGACGATAATCGGGAGATTAGACCAGGTGCGAATTTTTTTGATGAGCTCGACACCATCCATATCCGGAAGTCCCAGATCCAGAAAGATGACGTTCGGGTTGTGTGAGGTGGCTTCGAGTATGGCTGCTTTTCCGGTTGCTGCTGTCAGGTAATGGTAGTCATGTGCCTGCAGTGTAGTTGTGATCAGGTTGCGGATGGGCGGATCGTCTTCCACAACCAGTACGACAAATTTATTCATGTATTTGAACCTCCTTGGCGGGCAGTGTAAAAGTGAAAACACAACCGTGCGGTATATTGTCGGATATGCGGATTTCTCCTCCGTGTGCGGTGACGATGGATTTGCACAGAGAAAGTCCCAGTCCGAGACTTCGCCTGCTGTCAGCAACAGAAGAAGAACCGGTATAAAACGTGTCAAAGATATGCGCTTTATCTTCGTTGGAGATTCCTGGTCCGTCATCGGAAATGATTATTTTAATAAAATCATCCTCCTTATTTGCACGGATTTCAATATGAGAATTCTCTGGGGTATATTTAATGGCATTGTCTATTATATTAATAATGACCTGCATAATCAGCTTGGCGTCGACCTTTGCAAGAAGCAGTTCGTCCGGGTTTTGAAAGGTGATATGATGCTCGCTGCTGTGACGGTCGATATGATGCAGCGCTTCCGTAATGATTTCATCGATCAGCTGCGTTGAAGTGCGAAGATTCATCTTCCCATCTTCGATGCGTGTGACTGCAAGGAGATTTTCAACAAGGTTGATCAGCCACATGGAATCATCATAGATATCCGAGTATAGCTGTTGTTTTGTGGCCTCGTCAAAGTAAGCTCCGTTTGACAGAAGATTGCTTGCGTTGCCCGAAATAGAGGTAAGGGGCGTGCGCAGATCGTGTGAAATGGAGCGAAGAAGATTCGCACGAAGTTGTTCATTTTTTGCAAGAAGAGCAGCCTGCTCTTTTTCTCTTGCGTTTTTCTTATTTTGCAATGCCAGTGTTCCCGTCAGCAGTGATGCGATAAACATGACCAGAAAGGTAAGTGGATAACCCGGGTCATAAGCCAGGAAGGTGTATCGCGGTGCTGTGAACAGAAAGTTAAAGATAAATACACTTGCCAGAGAGGAAACCAGGCTGCACATCCAGCTGGTTGTGATCACTGAGATGACCTGTGCACATAAAATATAAAGTGTAATGATGTTGGCCTCTGTAAAACCAAGCTTCTGGAAGAGAAGACCCAGAAGCGTGGCGATAACCAGAGTGGAAATGCATTTGAGTATGTTCTCAAAAAATAAAATCCATTTTTTCTTATTCATCTTCTAAATTGTGTTTTTTTTCAGTGGCTTTTTTGAGCCATTGGCTGACCTGTTTCATAAAAAAAAATCCGATGATAAAGATCAGCAATACTGAACCTGCTAATAAAATATTTTGCATGAGGATGCCTCCTCTCGTTTGTGGCTGTGAACTCGTTCTATGACTATCCCGGACACAGCTTTGTTCCCCGTCCTACTTCATGGCAATCCCGAAGATAGAACCGTCCTCTGTCCTAAATATGGAAACATTTCTGGATGTCTTTGTTTTTACCGAGAACAAGCAGTGTTTCGTCAGATTTCAATATCAGATCGGGGGTGATGTTCATGTCGACGTTTCCGTCACGCTTGAGTGCCATGATGTTGATGTTGTAGTTGCGGCGCACATCCAGCTGTGCGATGGTTCTGCCAACCCAGGAATCCGGGATGGAAACTTCGAAGATGGCATATCCTCCCGACAGTTCGATGTAGTCGAAGATGTGGTCGCTGCTGTAGCGGATGGCTGTCCAGTTTGCCAGCTGTTTTTCCGGATAGACAACCTCGTCGGCGCCGTTTCTCAGAAGAAATTTTGCGTGTACGTCTCTTGCGGCGCGCGATACGACTGTTTTGGCACCAAGCTCTTTTAGCAGAGAGGTGGTTTCCAGAGAACTCTGGAAATCATCTCCGATGGCTACGATGCAGACATCAAAATTGCGCACGCCAAGAGACGTGAGAAATTCTTCGTCGGTGCTGTCTCCGATCTGAGCATTTGTGACATAGGGGAGTGCCGCGTCGATGCGGTGCTCCTGATTGTCAATGGCCATGACTTCGTGGCCGAGTTCCTGCAATTTGATTGCAACGTGTCTTCCAAATCTTCCTAATCCAATTAATAAAATAGATTTCATAAAAATCTTCTCGCTTTCTTTTTTATAAATGATTAGCCGTAAAACTTACATATTTTCAGTTGTGCAGATAGACGGCGTAACTTATCCCACGGTCACTTTTTCTTCCGGCAGTTTGGAATGTGTAATCTTCGTTCTGGAAGTAGCTGCAAAAATAAGGGTCAGTCCTCCCACGCGTCCAAAGAACATCAAGAAGATGAGGATGCCTCTGGAAAGCAGACCAAGTGCCGGTGTGAGTCCAAGTGTCAATCCAACCGTTCCGATTGCGGAGGCTGTTTCAAACAGGCATTCCAGAAGTGGAAGCTGTTCGACACGGCTGATAATCAGACCTCCTGTGATAAATAAGGTCAGATATAGAAGCAGAATGGCGGCTGCGCTTCGGATTACGGACTCGGAAATGCGCCTTCCGAAAAAGTGGGCATCTTCTCGCCTTCCAAATACAGCCATGACAGAGGCAAACAGCACGGCGATCGTTGTTGTTTTCATACCTCCGGCGGTAGAACCGGGAGAACCTCCGATGAGCATTAAGACCATCATGATTGCTTTTCCTGCTTCGGTCAGTGTATTCAGATCAATGGTGTTGAAACCGGCTGTTCTCGGCGTGACAGCCTGAAACAGAGAACCCCAGAGGCGCTGTGCCATCGGCAGATGGTTCAGCTCTCCGAAGAAGAAATATACGGCCGGAATCGCAATCAAAACAGCACTTGTAACAAGAATGACTTTGCTTTGCAGGCGGTAACGCTTGAAGTTGTTCTTTTTTTCAAAAATATCGTTCCAGGTCAGAAAGCCAATACCGCCGATGATAATCAGTGACATAATTGTCAGATTGATCAGTGGGCTTGTTGTGAAGGATACAAGGGAAGAAAAGTGTTCCCGCACACCCATCAGGTCAAATCCGGCGTTGCAGAATGCGGAGATGGAGTGAAAGAATGAGTACCAGATTCCTTTTCCAGGACCGAATTCTTTGATAAAAACGGGCATCATAAGTAAAGCGCCGGCCAGTTCAAATAAAAAAACTGCTCGAAAGATGAAGCCGGTGAGGCGCACAATGCCTCCCATTTGAGGCGCTGAGATGGATTCCTGCATTGTACTTCTCTGCATCAGACCGATTTTTTTTCCGGATATGATGGCAATAGAAACCGCAATCGTAACGACGCCCATACCACCAATCTGAATCAAAATCAGGATGATGAGCTGGCCAAAGGAAGACCAGTAGGTGGCGGTGTCCTGCACAACCAGTCCTGTTACACAGACGGCTGAGGTGGCGGTGAACAGGGCATCGTGAAAAGTTGCACTACCCGGCTCGCGGCTGGCAAATGGGAGCATCAGAAGAATGGCTCCGGTTAAAATGACCAGTGCAAAGCCGAAGATAATGATTTGAAAGGAAGTCAGATGTTTTTTCTGAAATCTTTTTTTCGGCGCCTTTGGAGTATCGGTATATTTTTCCATAAGTCAAGTTCCTTTGCGTTTTATTACGTTTTCTTTATGTACTCTTTATGCGTTTATTATCCCATAGTCGGTATAAAGAGTACATAAATAAGTAAGAAATCATATTAAGATTACATTAAAATGTGTGTTTTTTCAAGTCCCCCCTGTCCTTCTCTAAGACCTTGTCATATACAAATAAATAGTGATATAATAGATTTGATATTGTTGTTCACTTGTTATTATTTTGCGAGATGTTTTGACGTGTGAACAGTAATGATTGGGTTACGTGTATACATGATTGGTATAACAAGGAAAAGGAGAGTTTAAGGAAATGACAGAAACGATGAAGGATTTTGAAAAAGAATTGGAGCAATCATATAAAGAAATGGAAGAAAAACAACAGCAGTATGAAGCGTTAGATGAGCAGGAGCAGGCTCAGTGGGAAGAACTCAAACAGCTGATGGATGAAAAAACAGAGATGGAAGTGAAAGTAAAAGAAGTTGTAAAGAGCGGTGTTGTTGCTTATGTAAATGAAGTGAGAGGTTTTATTCCGGCTTCCAAGCTTTCTCTGTCTTATGTGGAAAATCTCGATGAATACCTGGGAAAACACTTGAAGGTTCGTATACTGGACATGGATCCGGAGAATAAAAAGCTGATTTTGTCTGCAAAGGAAATTTTAAAAGATATGGAGCAGGCAGAAAAAGAAAAACAGATGGCAGAGATGAAACCGGGAATGGTAGTAAATGGTGTGGTAGAATCGATTCAGCCATATGGTGCATTTGTGCGTCTGGACAATGGTTTAAGCGGTCTTGTTCATATTTCCCAGATCAGCAATAAGAGACTGAGAACTCCTACAGAGGTATTGTCTGTCGGTGATGAGGTGACTGCAAAACTGACACAGATTAAGGATGGAAAATTAAGTCTGAGCATTCGTGCACTCAATGATGTGATGGAAGCAGAGGAGCCGGAAGAAAAGATTGAGATTCCACAGGCTGAGGCACTGACCACTTCTCTGGGAGAATTGTTTGCAAATATTAAACTTGATGAAAAATAGAAAGTGAGTACTTGTATGGCTGATAATAGAAAGATTTATGTCATTGGACATAAAAATCCGGATACTGATTCTATTTGTTCTGCAATTGCATATGCAGATATTAAGAATCGAATTGATTCTAAGAGAAGATACCAGGCAAAAAGAGCGGGTCAGATCAATGGAGAGACCGAGTATGTACTGAATCGTTTTGGCGTGGATGTGCCGGGATATATCAATGATGTGGGAACACAGGTAAAGGATATGGAGATTCGACAGAGCCCGGATGTCTACAGTTATTATTCAATTAAGAAAGCATGGAATATCATGCGGGAAAATAATATCGTAACGCTTCCTATCAGAGATAAGGAAGGACGTCTGGAAGGACTGGTGACAGTCGGAGATATTGCGAAGACTTACATGGAAAATGCAGACAGTCATATGATGGCGATGGCAAGAACGCAGTATCAAAGCATTGCCGATACGATTGAGGGAAAAGTAGAAGTGGGCAACAGTCATGGCTATTTTATCAAGGGAAGAGTCATCATTGCGGCAGCACAGACGGATGTGATGGCACAGTATCTGGAGGCGGATGATCTGGTTATCATGGCAAACCGTGAGGAAGACCACTGCAGGGCGATTGAGGGCGGTGCAAGCTGTCTTGTGCTTTGTCTGGATTCTCAGGTGACGGATAAGGTCAGAAAGCTGGCTGAGGCGGCAGACTGTATTATTATTACCAGTCCGCTGGATACATTTACCGTAGCAAGACTGATCAATCAGAGTATTCCGGTCAGATCTATTATGAAGACGGATAATCTGATTACATTCCACACAGAGGATTATACAGATGCAATCAAAGATGTGATGGTAAAACACAGACATCGTGCCTTCCCTGTCATCAGCAAGAAGGGAAAATGTCTGGGCACGATCTCCAGACGTAATCTTTTGGGAATGAGAAAGAAACAGGTGATTCTTGTCGATCACAATGAGAAAAATCAGGCGGTTGACAATATTGAGAATGCGGAAATTCTGGAGATTATCGATCACCACAGACTGGGAAGCCTGGAAACCATCAAACCGGTTATGTTTAGAAATGAGCCGGTGGGATGTACGGCTACGATTATGTATCGTATCTACCAGGAGAATCATCAGGAGATTTCTCAGCAGATTGCAGGTCTTCTCTGTGCGGCGATTATTTCGGATACGCTGATGTTCCGTTCTCCGACCTGTACACTGGCGGACAAAATGGCTGCCGGAGCGCTGGCTCTGATCGCGGACATTGATATTGAAAAATTTGCTGCTGAGATGTTTAAGGCAGGAAGTGACTTGAAGAATAAATCTCCGGAAGAGATTTTCTATCAGGATTACAAGAAGTTTATTACGGAAAATGTGACATTTGGTGTCGGACAGATTACTTCCATGAGCTCCGAGGAGCTGACCGAGGTCAAAGCCCGCATTATGACATTTATGGAAACAGAATGCGGACGAAATGGCGTCAGCCAGGTATACTTCATGCTCACCAATATCATGGAGGAATCTACGGAGCTTTTGTATTACGGAGTAGACAGCGAGCGCATGGCAAAAGATGCCTTCGGGGTGGAGGCGCATGACGGCTATTGTATTTTGCCGGGCGTGGTATCTCGAAAGAAACAGCTGATTCCGGGTCTGATTGAAGCTTCTCAGGAGGCATAAGGATACGAATGGGAAAGCAACAATGGAAACCTGGAAATATGCTGTATCCTCTTCCGGCTGTCATGGTCAGTGTGACGGATGGATGCGGAAATGACAACATTATTACCATAGCGTGGACAGGTACAGTATGTACCAATCCGCCTATGGTATCTATTTCTGTGAGAAAATCGCGTTATTCTTATGAACTGCTGAAGAAAACAGGAGAGTTTGTCATCAATCTTACGACAGAGAAGCTTGCGTTTGCGACGGATTACTGTGGGGTAAAATCCGGCAGAGATGTGGATAAATTCCGTGAAATGAAGCTGACGAAGAAAAAAGCTTCGTTTGTGAACGCACCGCTGATTGAGGAGGCACCGGTCAATATCGAGTGTAAGGTGACATCGGTACAGGAGCTTGGTTCCCATGTATTGTTTCTGGCAGAGGTTCTGGCTGTGCATGCCGATGAGGCTTATATGGATGAAAATGGAAAATTTGATTTACAGAAAGCCAATCCGCTGGTATACTCTCATGGAGAATATTTCTCAGTGGGAAAGAAGCTGGGAAAATTCGGATACAGTGTAAAAAAGAAAAAAAGAACCAAACAGATTAGAAAGTGATGATATGGAAAATGTTGTTTTAATCGGAATGCCCGGAGTCGGAAAAAGTACGGTGGGTGTTGTTCTGGCGAAAGTGCTGGGATATCAGTTTATTGACGCGGATCTTCTGATTCAGAAAAAAATGAATATGGTTTTGAGTGAGATTATCAAAAAAGAAGGGACGGATGGTTTCATGAAGATTGAGAATGATGTGAATGCCTCGATTGAGACAGACAGAACCGTCATTGCGACTGGCGGAAGTGTTGTGTACTGCGAGGAGGCGATGGAGCATCTGAAGTCAATCGGAACTGTGATCTATCTCAAACTGTCTTTGGAATCTCTTTCTAAAAGACTGGGAAATCTTGTCGGAAGAGGCGTGGTTTTGAAGAAAGGACAGACATTGGAGCATCTGTATGACGAGAGAACTCCTCTCTACGAAAAATACGCAGATCTTACAATTGATGAGGAAAATCAGGAACTGGAAGATACTTTACAGACAATTTTAAATTGCTATAAAAAATAATTGATAATCCGTAAATGAAAATTAGGGGAAAACAGGAATTTGGTTAATTTTTATTTACAAAGTTTCTTATTTAGTATAGTATATAGCTGTATTGTGGAAAATAGAAAGCAGAGTTAGAATTTGTTTTCACTGCTTTTTGGGAGTATGAATAAAGAGGTGCAATATGGATCAGTATATAATCAAAGGCGGGAATCCACTGGTGGGTGAAGTTGAGATTGCCGGAGCGAAAAACGCGGCCCTGGCTATTCTGGCAGCTGCTATTATGACAGACGACACAGTACTCATCGAGAATTTACCGGATGTAAGAGATATCAATGTTTTGCTGGAGGCTATTGCGGAAATCGGAGCGAAGGTAGACCGAATCAACCGTTCTACTGTACGAATCAATGGTTCCACGATTCAGGATATCAGTGTAGATTATGAGTATATCAAAAAAATCAGAGCTTCTTATTATCTGCTGGGAGCGCTTTTAGGAAAATATAAAAAGGCGGAAGTTCCTCTTCCGGGAGGCTGTAACATCGGAAGCAGACCGATTGATCAGCATTTGAAAGGTTTTCGCGCTCTGGGCGCAAAGGTGGATATCATCAATGGAGCAATTGTAGCGAAAGCAGATCAGCTTCATGGAAGCCATATTTTCCTTGATATGGTGTCGGTAGGTGCGACAATCAATATTATGATGGCAGCATCTATGGCGCCGGGAAGAACCATCATTGAGAATGCGGCGAGAGAACCTCACGTCGTGGATGTGGCGAACCTTTTGAACTGCATGGGTGCGAATATCAAAGGAGCAGGAACGGATGTGATCCGGATCAAAGGTGTGGAGAAGCTTCACGGAACCGAGTATTCTATCATTCCTGACCAGATTGAGGCCGGAACCTTTATGTTTGCGGCAGCTGCGACCAGAGGGGATATCATGGTAAAAAATGTTATTCCGAAACATCTGGAGGCGACGACTGCCAAACTGGAGGAGATTGGATGTGAAGTGGAGGAATTTGATGACGCAGTACGCGTTGTGGCATCAAAGAGACTTCGCCGTACACATGTGAAGACCCTTCCTTATCCTGGATATCCGACTGATATGCAGCCGCAGATTGCAGTTACTCTGGCTCTGGCACAGGGAACGAGTATTGTCACAGAGAGCATTTTTGAGAATCGTTTCAAATATGCGGATGAGCTGGCGAGAATGGGTGCAAATATCAAGGTAGAGGGCAACACAGCAATTATCGATGGTGTGGAGAAGCTTTCCGGAGCGAGAGTCAGCGCACCGGATCTTCGCGCAGGTGCAGCACTTGTCATTGCAGGCCTGGCAGCAGAGGGTATCACGATTGTAGATGATATTGTATATATTCAGCGTGGCTATGAGAATTTTGAACACAAGCTCAGAAGTCTGGGTGCGGAGATTGAACGTGTATCCAGCGAGAAAGAGATTCAGAAATTCAAGCTGCGAGTTGGATGATAATGAAATATGGTTGATTATTTCTCTTATTCAGAGTGGTGGAGATACAAAGGATCTGTGAAACCACGGCAACCCCTTTAAGGAAGGTGCCAACCTGAGCGAGTAAGTCGAACAATAAGAGGATTTGATTGAAAGATTGAGTCCGTCTTATGACGGACTTTTTTCTATAAGCAGTTCAATAAAGTAATACAGTCAACTCTTGAACTGTGATAACTATAAATAAAAAATAAATAAAGGAGAAAGAACTATGGAGAAAATTTTATTTACGTCAGAGTCAGTAACTGAGGGTCATCCGGACAAAATGTGTGACCAGATTTCCGATGCGATTTTAGATGCGCTTCTTGAGCAGGATCCAATGAGCCGTGTGGCTTGTGAAACATGTACAACGACCGGAATGGTTATGGTAATGGGAGAGATCACAACAAAGGCTTATGTTGATATTCAGAAAATCGTAAGAGATACCGTAAGAGAAATCGGATATACAAGAGCAAAATATGGTTTTGATGCTGATACCTGCGGTGTCATTACCGCAATTGACGAGCAGTCTGCCGATATCGCAATGGGCGTGGACAAAGCACTGGAAGCAAAAGAAAACACGATGTCGGATGCCGATATTGAGGCGATTGGTGCCGGAGACCAGGGTATGATGTTTGGTTATGCGACAAATGAGACAGAGGAATATATGCCTTACCCGATCTCTCTGGCTCACAAGCTGGCTCTGCAGCTGACAAAGGTGCGCAAGGACGGTACCCTTTCTTATCTGAGACCAGATGGAAAGACACAGGTAACGGTAGAGTACGATGAGAACGGCAAACCGAAACGTCTCGATGCCGTTGTATGCTCTACGCAACATGATCCGGAAGTTTCTCAGGAACAGATTCATGCAGATATTAGAAAATATGTGTTTGATCCGATTATTCCGGCAGATATGGTGGATGACGATACAAAATATTTCATCAACCCGACAGGAAGATTTGTCATTGGCGGACCTCACGGCGACAGCGGTCTGACAGGACGTAAGATCATTGTAGATACATACGGCGGATATGCACGTCACGGCGGCGGCGCTTTCTCCGGAAAGGACTGCACAAAGGTAGACCGTTCTGCAGCGTATGCGGCACGTTACGTAGCGAAAAACATTGTTGCGGCAGGACTGGCTGATAAGTGTGAGGTTCAGCTTTCTTATGCAATCGGTGTGGCTCATCCGACATCCATCAGCGTGGATACTGCAGGTACAGGCAAACTTGCGGATACAAAACTGGTAGAGATCGTTCGTGAGAACTTTGATTTGAGACCGGCTGGTATCATCAAGATGCTTGATCTGAGAAGACCGATTTACAAACAGACTGCTTCCTATGGACACTTTGGCCGCAACGACCTGAATCTTCCATGGGAGAAGCTGGATAAAGTAGAAGATTTGAAGAAATATTTATAATTCGGTTGTTATAATTTATAGAAAATTTAGAGAAAGATACTCCCTGTTGTGTTACAATATGATTATCAATAACAGAAACGGGGAATTTCATGAAGCTAAAGACTAGAATTATAGTTGGATTTATGCTTGTCATTGTGGTTCCGGTGATTCTTTTTTCTGCCACGATTTACGGCGTGACGCATATGAAGAGTGAGACGGTTCAAAAGGCGCAGGCGTCAGGAGAAAACTACGACATCGCGATTGTAAATTCGGTGGATGAGAAAGCCGGAGCCAAACTGATGACAAAAGATATTATATTTGTAGTTGTGACCGTTTTGGTATTTACCAGTCTTCTGGTTGGTACCTGGATTTACCGCAGCATTGCTTCGCCACTTGTGAAACTGAAGAATGCCACGAAAAATATTAAGGAAGGCAATCTTGATTTTGAGCTTGAGGTGGAAGGCGATGATGAGTTTGCGGAGCTTTGCCAGGATTTTGAGGAGATGAGAAAGCGCCTCAAGGCCAATGCAGAGGAAAAAATTATTTTGGATAAAGAGAATAAGGAATTGATCAGTAATATTTCCCATGATCTGAAAACACCGATTACGGCGGTGAAAGGCTATGTGGAAGGGATTATGGATGGCGTGGCGGATACACCGGAGAAGATGGACCGGTATATCCGGACGATTTATAACAAGACGAACGAGATGGATCATCTGATCAATGAGCTGACTTTTTATTCAAAAATTGATACGAACAGAATTCCATATACATTCAGCAAGATTGGTGTGACCGATTATTTCAACGACTGTGCGGAGGAACTGCAGCTGGAGCTGGAAGTAAAAGGTGTGGATCTTGTGTATGCCAATTATGTGGATGACGGTGTGCTGGTGATTGCAGACGGCGAACAGATTCGCCGTGTGATTCACAACATTGTGACGAATTCCACCAAGTATATGAATAAGGAGCATGGCATCATCCAGCTTCGTGTGAAGGATGTCGGTGATTTTATTCAGGTGGAGATTGAGGACAACGGCAAGGGAATTGCCGCGAAGGATCTGCCGAACATTTTTGACCGGTTTTACCGTACTGATTTTTCCAGAAATTCATCGAAGGGCGGAAGCGGAATCGGGCTTTCCATCGTCAAGAAGATTATGGAAGATCATGGAGGCAAGGTCTGGGCGACCAGCAAAGAGGGAATCGGTACAATTATGTACTTCGTATTAAGAAAATATCAGGAGGTACCCAATTCATGAGTAAAATATTAATTATAGAGGATGAAGAAGCTATCGCTGAGCTGGAAAAGGATTATCTGGAGCTGAGCGGCTTTGAGGTAGAAATTGCAAACAGAGGCGATATCGGCCTGAAGAAAGCACTGGAGGAAGAGTATGATCTGGTGATTCTTGATCTGATGCTTCCGGAGGTGGATGGATTCGAGATCTGCCGTCAGGTAAGAGACCAGAAGAATACACCGATTATTATGGTTTCTGCCAAGAAGGATGATATCGATAAGATCAGAGGTCTGGGACTCGGTGCAGATGATTATATGACGAAGCCTTTCAGTCCAAGTGAGCTGGTGGCAAGAGTGAAGGCACATTTGGAGCGCTACAACCGTCTGATTGGAAGCGGCCGTCCTCAGAATGACACGATTGAGATTCGCGGATTGAAAATTGATAAGACTGCCCGCCGTGTATGGGTAAATGGGGAGGAGAAACCTTTTACGACAAAGGAGTTCGACCTGCTGACTTTTCTGGCAGAGAATCCGAACCGTGTGCTGACGAAGGATGAACTGTTCCGCAAGATTTGGGACATGGAATCTGTGGGAGACATTGCCACGGTTACGGTGCATATCAAGAAAATCCGTGAGAAGATTGAGTTTAATACAGCCAAGCCGCAGTATATTGAGACAATCTGGGGCGTGGGCTATCGATTTAAAGTATAGGATAACATGAAGAATTTAGCAGAACAATTGAAAAACTACAGTCAAAAGGATTACTACCCCTTCCATATGCCGGGGCATAAACGTAATCCTTTTTCTGTGGAATACAAACCGTCAATCGAGACGGATATTACAGAGATTGAAGGGTTTGACAACCTTCATCATGCCGAGGGTGTGATTCTTGAGGCGCAGCAGCGTGCAGCGTCGCTGTTTCATACGCAGGAGACGCTGTTTAGTGTCAATGGAAGTACGGCAGCTCTTTTGAGTGCCATCTCGGCCTGTGTTCCTGCCGGGGGAAAGCTTCTTATGGCGAGAAATTGTCACAAGGCTGTGTACCATGCCGTGTATCTGCGGCAGCTTGTGCCTGTGTATCTCTATCCAGAGTGGGAGCCTCATTATGGACTCAATGGCGGCATGGATTTGCAGAAGGTAGAGCAGGCACTCAAAGAGAATCCCGATGCGAGCGCAGTCATCATCACATCGCCCACGTACGATGGCATTGTCTCGGATGTCGGGGGGATTGCAGAAATCTGCCATGAGGCAGGAGTCCCTCTCATTGTAGATGAGGCACACGGTGCACATTTTATATTCCATTCGTATTTCCCGGACTCGGCGCTGCAAAAGGGAGCCGATGTCGTGATTCAGAGTATTCACAAAACACTGCCTTCCATGACACAGACGGCACTTCTTCACAGAAACAGTGCGCGTGTCTCTTCCGAGCTGCTGCACCGTTTTATGGGAATGTATCAGAGCAGCAGTCCTTCGTATCCATTGATGGCAAGCATCGACAGCTGTATCTGTCAGTTGGAGCGTTCTGGGGATAAGTTATTCACAACGTATGTGAATTTTGTGGATAACTTTTATAAAATCGTAAAACAGTGTGGACAACTCTCCATTGTCGGGCGTGAGATTGTCGGGACCGCTGCCATTTATGACTGGGATGCCTCGAAAGTGATTGTGACAGACCGAGACGGCCGCATCAGTGGAAAGGAATTGTATCGTCTGCTCCTGGAGAAGTATCATCTGCAGATGGAGATGGAGACGCCGGGCTATGTGCTGGCAATTACGAGTGTGGGAGATACCAAAGAAGGCTTTCAGAGATTTGCCGATGCCATTTTGGAAATGGATGCGAGCCTGAAAGATTTGGAAAAAAGAAACGCAAGCCGGACAAACGGTGGCTGGAGAAAACCTCCGGTAAGAAAAATGAAACTGCAGCAGGCGATGGACTGCCCCAGGGAACTGGTGAAGCTTCAGGACGCGGCCGGAAGAATCAGCAGTGAATTTGTTTCTTTGTATCCGCCGGGGATTCCGCTGATTGTGCCGGGAGAAGAAATCAGCGGGGAATGGGTGACATACATCCAAAACTGTCTGGAGGAGGGGCTCGATGTGCACGGACTTTCGCCGGATTTGAAAATGGGAGTTGTATATGAATAAAATTTTTTATATTATGGGAAAAAGTGCCTCCGGAAAGGACAACATCTATCGGCGCCTTCTGGAAGAGAAAGATCTGGATTTGCATGAACTGGTGCTGTACACAACAAGACCGAAGCGGCAGGACGAGGTGGACGGCAGAGAATATTTCTTTGTGGATGATGAAAGATTTCAGCAATTGCAGGCGCAGGGGAAAATTATTGAGTCGCGTTCTTATCACACGATTTACGGAATCTGGACGTACTTTACGGCAGATGAAGGGCGTCTGCAGCTGGATTGTTACGATTACATATGCATCGGCACGCTCGAATCGTATGAGAAAATGCTGGAATACTTTGGAAATGATGTCATGCGTCCCATTTATGTGGAGGTGGAGGACGGTGAACGCCTGATGCGAGCCCTGAAGCGGGAGCAGCGGGAGGCAAAACCGAAGTATGATGAGATGTGCAGACGTTTTCTGGCAGACTGCGAGGATTTCTCCGAAGAAAAGATTGCCCATGCAGGGATCGAACAACGGTTTGAAAATGTGGATTTTGAAAATTGTGTAAAAAAAATCCAAAAATATGTGAAAGATGAAAAATAGGTTCCATAAAAAAGGTACGGTGTGTTATAATCTATGTTATGATGTAGGTGTCAAAACCTTGATTACGGATTGTTTCGTGCTACGCACTTCCACAATCCTGCCCCGCATTCGCAATCCATGGGGCCCCCGCCCCACTTCTTGCTCATGTGGGGCGCGTCAATAAGGTATACCTCCACTTACATGCAAGCATGACGTGGAGAATACCTTTTGACACTGTAATCAT
>JALFVM010000013.1 GCA_022787145.1 Lachnospiraceae bacterium
CGAAGCATCCAGGCAAAATTCAATCTAATCAAAGAATATCAGCTGCGCGGTGCCGGTTACTGGCAGATTATGCGCTGGTGGCGAGCCAACTGGCTTCTGATGAATGACAATTTTTTTATGCTCTGATTTTACCGGCTACGCTCTTTGGTATAGCAAAACTCTTGCTCTCTTTATAAGGACGGAACAGCAGATACAAAAATCCGGCAACCAGAACAAATGCTGCAATCGTTCCGATTCCAAATGTTTTGGCAGTGATCAGTGTTCCAATCTGATATACACAAAGAGACACCACATAAGCAAGGATGGTCTGATATCCGATAGCAAACCAGAACCATTTTGCATTATTCATTTCTCGTTTAATTGCTCCCATTGCAGCAAAACATGGGGCACACAGAAGGTTGAATACAAGGAACGAATATGCCGCAGCCTGTGTAAATGCGCCTGCAAGTGTTCCCCAGATTTCAACGCCATCTTCGGCTACTTCACCAAATCCATAAAGGATTCCAAACGTTCCGACTACATTCTCTTTTGCGACGAGACCTGTGATTGCCGCCACTGCCGCTTTCCAGTCTCCCCATCCAAGCGGGGTAAACATCCATGCAATCGCGGAACCAACCGCCGCCAGAATGCTGTGATTCATATTTTCTACCATGCCAAAGCTTCCATTTTCAAATCCAAATCCCTGCGCAAACCAGATACAAATGGTGGAAAGAAGAATGATGGTTCCCGCTTTTTTCATGAAGGACCAGCCACGCTCCCAGGTACTTCTTAACACATTTCCTGCTGTCGGCAGATGGTAAGCCGGAAGTTCCATGACGAATGGGGCCGGATCTCCCGCAAACATTTTTGTTTTCTTTAAGATGATACCAGAGCAGATAATTGCCGCAATTCCCACAAAATATGCACTTGGTGCTACCCAGGAAGCTCCGCCGAACATAGCGCCTGCAATCAGGGCAATAATCGGAAGTTTTGCTCCGCATGGGATAAAAGTCGTCGTCATGATCGTCATCTTACGATCTCTGTCATTCTCGATGGTTCTGGATGCCATGACGCCTGGAACGCCACAACCGGTACCAATCAGCATCGGAATAAAAGATTTGCCGGACAAACCGAATTTACGGAAGATACGGTCCATGATAAAGGCAATACGTGCCATATATCCACAACCTTCAAGGAATGCGAGAAAGAGGAACAAGACCAGCATCTGAGGCACAAATCCAAGCACTGCACCGACACCGCTGATGATACCGTCCACAAGAAGGCCTGTCAGCCAGTCTGCACAGTTCAAAGCCTCCAGTCCACTTCGTGCCGCCGGAATGATCCACTCGCCAAACAACGTGTCATTGGTCCAGTCTGTCAAAATAGTTCCTACTGTAGTCACAGACACATAGTATACAAGGAACATCACTGCCGCAAAAATCGGAAGTGCCAGAAAACGGTTCGTCACAATGCTGTCAATCCTATCTGATACGGACATCTGTTTCTTCACACGTTTTTTATAGCAATCCTCAATGATATTTCCAATATAACGATAACGCTCTCCGGTAATGATACTTTCCGCATCATCATCCATTTCTTTCTCGCAATTTACGATATCTTCTTCGATATGTGCAAGAAGCGATTTGTCGAGTTTCAGATTTTCCTGAACTTTTTCATCACGCTCAAAAAGCTTCACGGCGTACCAGCGCTCCAGCCTTGCATCTACCTGTCCCGTAATCGCTTCTTCAATATGCGCAATGGCATGCTCTACACAGCCCTCAAATTTATGCGCGGGCTGAATATTCTTTCCACTCTTGGCAATTGCAACTGCCCGCTGGATCAGCTGGTCAATTCCCTCTCCCTTCAATGCAGAAATTTCAACAACTTTACAGCCTGTATCTTTTGAAAGCCGCTCTATGTTCAGTTCTTCTCCATTTTTTCTGACCAGATCCATCATATTCACTGCAATGATTACAGGAATCCCAAGTTCTGTCAGCTGTGTCGTCAGATACAGATTTCTTTCCAGATTTGTTCCATCAATAATGTTGATGATCGCATCCGGTTTTTCACCGATCAGAAAATTTCTGGATACCACTTCCTCCAAAGTGTAAGGGGACAGGGAATAAATACCCGGAAGATCCACAAGAATCGCTTCCTGCCCCTTAGCGGTATATCCTTTGATTTTTCCTTCCTTTTTCTCCACCGTCACGCCCGGCCAGTTTCCCACAAACTGATTCGAACCGGTGAGCGCATTAAATAATGTTGTTTTTCCACTATTCGGATTTCCCGCAAGTGCAATTTTAACGTTCATTTTCTCCCTCTCTTTCAGAATTATATAAAACAAATTTTTTTTAGTTTTAACTAACCTATTTACAAAAAAATAAGTCTACTGCACTTCTATCATTTCCGCATCTGCTTTTCTTAAAGACAACTCATAGCCTCTGACCGTGACCTCAATCGGATCACCAAGCGGCGCTACCTTCCTTATATAAATTTCCACATGTTTCGTAATACCCATGTCCATAATTCTGCGTTTTACTGCGCCTTCACCATGCACCTTCACAACCTTTACCGTCTGCCCACATTTTGCCTCTCTTAATGTAGCCACTTTTTCATTCCTCCTAAATCATAATCTTATTTGCCATTTCCTTACTGATTGCCACACGTGCATCTTTCACTTTTACAATCAGATTTCCATTGATTTCTGATACAACGGCGACAAATCCGCCTGTCACAAATCCCAGACTTTCCAGAAACCGTCTGGTTTCATCCTTTCCGCCGATTTTTCTGATCTGAATCTCCCGACCAGCTTCAGCCATCGTCAAAGGCATCATGATTCATCTGCTCTCCTTTTTCTATATCCTATCAATTATTTTTGTTATGGTTAGTATATACTTACTTTTATTGCATGTCAATAACTGCAAATGATAAGATTTCTCAATAAAAAACATCCGTGACCTTAACTCCCCGGAATCAGGACAGGGAAAAATGAGAGTCCTGAAAGAAAAAAATATCCCATGGAGAATCATGTGCTGAAAAAGCACTGAATTCCACGGGATATTCTTTTTTAGATTAAGGGCTAAGTTTTCGGATCTCTGAAGTCCAGTCGACTTCCTCCCTCTGGAAGATCTTTTTCATCCAGAACCGGATTCTTTTCATATTTCACATAATCCATTCCGTCCCCAACGGCACTTGTCATAAAACGCTCCCTTTAGTTTTTAGCACCTGTCGATGCAACTCCGGCTACATAGTACTTCTGCAGCGCAAGGAAGAGAATCAGAACCGGAATAGTTACAATTGTCAATCCTGCCATAACATTTCCATAATTAACAGGTTTAATATTGAATAAGCTGCTCAGCGCCATCTGAACCGTCTGTTTCGATGTATCTGAGATTACCATAACCGGCCATACGAAATCATTCCACAATGCAATGAACTGCAAGATGATTACGGTAGCATAAATCGGTTTTGCCAATGGCACGATCAACTGAAAGAAAATTCTTACCTGGCTTGCCCCATCCAGCTTAGCCGCTTCTTCAATACTTTCCGGTATTCCCAGAAACTGCTGCCGGAACAAAAATATGTACATAGGGCTGGCGATTGCCGGCAGAATCAGACCCATATACGAATTTGTAAATCCCATTTTATATATAATAGAAAACTGAGGCAGCATAACTGTCTGAGCAGGAATAATCATAACTGCAAGAATGATTGAAAAAATCAAATTTTTCTTTGGGAATTTTAATCTTGCAAATGCATATCCTGCCATAGAATTTACAATTAAACTGATTAAAATAATGACACTAATATATCCAAAAGAATGAAGCATTGCCTGCAGCAAAGGCAGCTTCTGTACAACCTGTTTATAGTTAATAAAAATATCTTCCATGAAAGTAGGGACAAACGCTTTCATGCTGCTGATATCCGTAAAAATCTGCACATCATTTTTAAACGAACTTACTACCATCCAGATGAGAGGAAACATAAAAACAAGTGCAATGATAATAAGCACGATGTAATTAATTATTTTTTTCGGTACTGACATTCTCTTCTGCATATGTATCTTCTCCTTTCCTACTCTTCATTACTCTTTGATGTAATTTTATTCTGGATTAACGTAATAACCAAAACCATAACAGTAAATACAAGAGCCATCGCTGAACCATATCCCATCTGATTATACTTAAAACCAGTCTGGTAAATCTCATATACAATGGTCATCGTGGAATTCTGAGGTCCTCCTCCGGTCATCATCATTGGCTGAACAATAAGCTGGAAGGCACTGACCACAATGGAAAGGCTGATAAATGTTGTTATGTTCTTTAACCCAGGCAAAGTAATATTCAGGAATTGCTGGAATGGGGTTGCTCCATCCACAGCCGCAGCTTCATAGAGATATGCCGGGATATCCTGCAGACCAGACAGGAAAATCATCATCTGGAATCCACATCCCTGCCATGCAGAAAGTATAACGATACAAAGCATAGCCGTGCCCGGATCATTCAAAAACTTAAATGGTCCGATTCCAACGCTGCCAAGCAGTGAATTTAAAAGTCCATTATTAGGATTATAAATGTAACTCCAAAGAATGGATACAACTACCAATGATAAAACAGTAGGTGCAAAAAAGGCCATGCGGAAAATGGATATTCCTTTCAACTTCTTATTGATCAGAAGCGCCAGCCCAAGTCCGAGCCCTACCTGAAGCGGCACAACCAAAATTACAAACACAAATGTATTAATAATACTCTTTCTGAATACCGTATCTTGGGCCAGCTTAATAAAATTTTTCAAACCTACAAATTTCATAGCGTCCGGTTTCAAGATATTATAATTCGTAAAGCTGTAACCAAGAGTCATAACAAACGGAACAAATAAGAAAACAAATAAAAGAATGACTGCAGGAGCAATAAATGCTAATCCTGTCCAGTTTTCTTTCGTCAGCTTATGTTTTTTCTGTTTACTCGCTGCTCTCATAAATTCTCTCTCCTTTCATTTTCCTTACAAAAAAGGGTCGCATCCATGATGTCGACCCTTTTCATCTCGGTTTTCCAGACATGTGCAGCAGGATCTTTTTCCTTATTCAGTATCTGTCTGGAAATTATACTGCGTTACAGCTTCGTCCAGTGCTTCCTTAGGATCCATTCCTGTGAGAACATTCTGTACTGCAGTAGCAAACTGGTTACTCAATACTGCGTAATTTACAGATACCGGCCTTGCCTGTGCTGTATTTGCAAGCTGATACTGGAATACATCAAGAGGAGCTTCTTTGAAAGCATCAATCTGATCAAATGCAGACTGTCTTGCAGGCGGCATTGAGTTTGCCCCATACATCTGTGCATCTGCATCTGTGCTTGTCATGAATTTGATTAATTCTGCTGCTGCCTCTTTCTTTTCATCCGGACAATCCTTAGACATACCAAATGTCCAGGAACCGCAGGCAGATGCAGCTTCAGACTCCTCATCATATTTTGCCATTGGCATCAGTCCCCAGTTGATATCATAATCAGCCAGCCCAGCCGGAGCCCAGGAACCATTAATAGCCATAGCAGCCTTTCCTAATTCAAAACTATTTTCTTCAGGTGTTGCACTGGCATAACCATTATCAACCATATCCTTAATCCAGGAAACTGTATTCAGTGCAGCGTCACCATTTAAATATCCCTTTGCAGTCACACCATCGTCAGCAATTACATTACTGCCCTGAGACTGAATTAATGGAAGGAAGAAGTAAATGACAGTCTCATCTGTTGCATCTAAAGACATCGTAATGCCATAGCAATCATCTGTTGTCAGCTTCTTAGCTGCATCCGTAAGTTCTTCGAGTGTCCATGGATCTTCCTTCGTAGCCGGTGTAATACCTGCTTTCTCAAACATGTCCTTATTGTAGAAAATACCTACAGAAGAGTCAAAACATCCTACTGTATAAAGTTCATCTTTGTATGTACCCTGCTGGATAATAGAAGGGTTGAAATCCGCCAGGTCATCTTCTGTATAATACTCCCCAAGCGGAACAATCGCTCCGGCATCTGCAAACTCACCGACTCTTACGCCATCAATGGTAAATACATCCGGCAGTCCGCCATTGCTGATTGCTGCATTAATTTTGTCATCATATCCACCAGCATCACCGCTTCGTGCAATCTGAGTCAGTGTTGCATGATACTTTCCTTCATTTTCTTTGTTAAAATCATCTATCAACTTTTTGTACAACTGTCCCTCTGGACTATCCGTCTCATGAACCCAGATTGAAATTTCTGTAGAACCATCTGCATTCTTTGCTGTTTCTGATGAAGCATCATTGCTGTCTTTTCCGCCACAGCCGACTAACAGACCAGCTGCCATCACGGTTGCCATAAGCGCACTGATTACTTTCTTTTTCATGCACTTTCCTCCTGTTTAACTTAGTTTTTTAAAATTGAAACGTTTCATTTTTTGTATTTTTATTATATCACTCTATCTATAATAGTCAAGAGATTGTTGAAACGTTTCATTTTTTGTGCAAAAAGCTGAAAATCATTTAGTATTTTTGTTAAAAAATACCAGAGAATCTTCACATTTGAAAACTCTCTGGCTCCCTTATTCTTCTAACGTGTCGTACCTCCGTCTGCAAATTCAACTGGAAGTACCGTAAGGATGTCAACTTCCTCTCCCTGTATTTTTTTTAAAATTAACTCCACACTTTTTTCAGCCATTTCTTTTACAGGTTGTACAATTGTAGATAACATATAACCTTCCTGATTCAACAGACGCAAACCATCATGGCCTATAAGCTGCGTTTCTTCAGGCACTTTAATTTCCAATTTTTTCATTTGATCCAGTACAAGCAGCCCTAACCAATCCGTACTTGTATAGATTCCATCATACTGAAATTTTCCTTTTTTTGTATTAGCAACAAAAAAATCATATATTTCATGTTTCAATTTTGAATCTTCACTAACATCATATTCGTCCCCCAGATCCAAAGTCTCACAGCTTACGCCTTTCGACTTACAGTAATCGCGAAACCCAAGTCCACGATTCATAGTCTCTCCCGTAATCGTTGAACCACTGCGAATGTAAATCAGATGATGGCTCCCTGTAGAAATCATTTTCTGTGCCGCAATTTCTCCTCCATGATAATTATCAGAACATATGCAGCTTATCTTTTTCTCAAAATGACGATCTAATGAAATAATAGGAATGTCCTCGTATATATAAGACTCCGCATCTCGATAAGATACACATATGATTCCATCCACTTTGTTTTGCGAAGCTATTTTAAAATAATAATCTTCTTTTTCACTATTTCCCTGTGTATTACACAAAAACATTTTATATCCCTTACTATAAAGTGCCTGTTCAATATAATACACCCAGGATGCGAAGAAAGGATTTAATATTTCCGGAACTATCGCAGCTATCGTATATGTTTGCTGTGTCTTAAGTCCTCTTGCATAATAATTTATCTGATAGCCCAGCTTTTTTATGGAAGCTTCTACTTTCTTTTTATTCTTTTCACTCACATGCTGACCATTAATTACCTTAGAAACAGTTCCTACAGCAACATTTGCATCCAACGCTACATCTTTTATTGTTGTCATAAATATACCACCTATTTTAAGAATGCTATCGGCATTCCTCTACAGCTGCACATCAGATTTACTGATTTGTTCCTCTGTGACGTCTGAATCTTACGATATGCCAATTTTATAAGCAACTCTATTACTTTTTCAACATTATTTTCGTTCTGC
>JALFVM010000074.1 GCA_022787145.1 Lachnospiraceae bacterium
TCTGATGGCATGTGCGCAAATGGTTTGCAAGTAATACAAGGTACTGAACAGACAGAGTACAAAATAAACTATAAGGAGGAGTGATAGAATCATGAAACAGTTAATGACAGGCGATGAAGCAATCGCAAGAGGTGCTTATGAGGCTGGTGTGCGTCACGCATCCGCTTATCCGGGAACACCTAGTACAGAGATTCTTGAGAATCTGGCAACTTATGATGAGATATATGCAGAGTGGGCGCCAAACGAAAAGGTGGCAATGGAGTCCGGAATCGGAGCGGCCATTGCAGGTGCAAGAAGTATGGTTTCTATGAAGCATGTAGGTGTGAACGTGGCAGCAGACCCGTTGTTTACCTGGGCATATATGGGGGTAAATGCAGGAAACGTGCTGGTGTCAGCCGACGACCCTGGAATGTTTTCTTCTCAGAATGAGCAGGACAACAGAAATTATGCAAAATCTGCCAAACTGGCAATGTTCGAGCCTTCCGATTCTCAGGAATGTATCGATATGGTAAAGGCAGCCTACGAACTGAGCGAATCTTATGATACACCGGTTATGATCCGAATGACAACACGTGTCTGTCATTCCAAATCCATCGTAGAGACAGGCGAGAGAGTGGAAGTGCCATTAAAGGCATGGGAGAAAAATCCGGCCAAATATGTTTGTCTTCCGGCGATTTCCAGAAAACTGCGCGTGAAATTGCAGGCAAGAATGGAAAAACTGGAAGAGTACAGTGAGACGTCCCCATTTAACAGAGTAGAGATGGGTGACACCTCTGTAGGTATCATTGCTTCCGGTATCTGCTATTACTATGCAAAAGAAGTATTCGGAGATCAGGCTTCCTATCTGAAACTTGGATTTACCAATCCAATGCCGAAGAATCTGATCAAAGATTTCTGTGATCAGATGGATAAAGTTTACATACTGGAGGAAAATGATCCTTATATCGAGGAATTCGTAGAGAGACTGGGTGTGAAATGTGAATTCCACGGCAAAGACCTTTTCCCGTATACACTGGAAATGACACCGGATGTTATTCGAAAGGCTGTATATGGTGAGGCACTTAAAACAATCGAGTTTGACAAAGACAAACTCATCAATCGTGCACCTACGTTCTGTGCAGGCTGCCCGCACAGAGGTTTGTTCTATCGTCTGGGCAAGAGAAAAGACATTATGGTAAGCGGAGATATCGGATGCTACACACTGGCAGCTAACAAACCATACTCGGCATTAAATTCCACCATCTGTATGGGAGCCAGCCTTTCTGTGGCACACGGCGCTCAGAAAGCATTCAATCAGGGAGATTCCGGCAAACGTGTTGTGGGCGTGCTTGGAGATTCTACGTTCTTCCACACAGGAATCAATTCACTGATGAATACGGTTTACAACAACAGTAATACGGTTAACATCATTCTGGATAACCGCATCACAGGTATGACCGGACATCAGGATAACCCTGGAACCGGATTTACCGCAAAAGGTGAGCCGACTGCGATGCTCAAGATTGAGGATATCGTAAAGGCAATCGGAATCAAACATGTGAAAGTTGTAAATCCGAACAATTTGCAGGAAGTAGACGATGCGCTTGATGAATGTCTGGCTCTCGACGAGCCTTCTGTCATCATCACAAGATGGCCATGTGTACTGAAGAAATTCTCTGAGGCAGATAAGAGTGAATTTGATAACCTGTTCAAGACAAAGAACAGAGTAGACGAAGAGAAGTGTGTCGGCTGTAAGGCATGTCTAAAAGCCGGCTGTCCTGCAATGTCTTATGACAAAGCAGCGAAGAAGGTACGTATTAACCAGGCTTCCTGTGTCGGCTGTGATGTATGTACACAGGTATGTCCGAAAGATGCCATCGAAAAAGTGAATTAGGCAGAATGGAGGAAATCATGGCAAAAAGCATTTTATTAGTTGGTGTGGGTGGTCAGGGTACGATTCTCGCCAGCAAGATTTTAACACTTGGTCTTATGGAGGCCGGATACGATGTAAAAATGAGCGAGATTCACGGTATGTCTCAGCGTGGCGGAAGCGTATCTTCTCAGGTTCGCTACGGAGAGAAGGTATATTCACCGGTTGTGGAAAAAGGTGCTGCAGACATTGTAGTGGCTTTTGAGAAAATGGAAGCACTCCGTGCGCTGGATTATCTGAAAGAGGACGGCGTTTTAGTTGTAAACGATGTGGAGATTCCATCCATGTCTGTAATCGTGGGAGATGAAGATTATCCTGCAGATGTACTGGATGAAATTGGAAAACATGTAAAAGAAAAAGTAGTCAATGCGACAAAGCTTGCGACAGAGCTTGGCAATGAAAAAGCAGCGAACATCATTCTTCTCGGAACGATTATCAAATCCATGGGACTTGAGGACATCAACTGGGATGCGATTTTGGAGGCGAATATCAAACCAAAATTTGTAGAATTAAATAAAAAAGCTCTCAAAGTAGGAATGGAAGCTGTATAAGATGAAAAAATAGAATCGGAGGGAGAGGAGTCCAGATTCCGGGACTCCTCTGGGAGCTCGCGAAAGGAGTGGTTTTATGCAGGAACGGGAAAAATTTGGTTCACGACTGGGATTTATTTTAGTTTCAGCAGGATGTGCAGTTGGATTAGGTAATGTATGGAAATTCCCATATATGTGCGGACAGTACGGCGGTGCAGCGTTTATTCTCATCTATCTGGTATTTTTGGCAATTCTCGGATTCCCGATTATGGTGTGTGAGTTTTCGGTAGGCCGAGGAAGTCAAAAAAGCTGTGCGACCTCATTCAAAGAACTGGAACCGGAAGGCTCGAAATGGCACAATTTCGGATACTTTGGTATGGTGGGAAATTATGTGCTGATGATGTTTTATACGATGGTTGCCGGATGGATGCTGTATTACTGTTATCGTTCACTGACCGGTGAATTTACAGGAACACCGCTGAATACCGATCAGGTTGCAGAGAAATTTACAGGGATGCTTGCGTCTCCGGGAACATTGACATTTTGGATGATTCTTGCGGTAGTGATTTCCTTTGGAATCTGTTCGCTTGGCGTACAAAAAGGCGTAGAAAAGATTACGAAGATCATGATGCTCTGCCTTCTGGGGCTGATTCTCGTTTTGGCTGTGCATTCGGTTCTTCTTCCGGGTGCGGGTGCCGGTGTGAAGTTTTATCTGGTGCCGGACTTTGCTGCTATGAAGGAAAATGGAATTGGAAATGTAATTTTCGGAGCGATGTCACAGGCGTTCTTTACACTCAGTATCGGTATTGGTTCGATGGCGATTTTTGGAAGCTATCTTGACAAAGACCGTTCTCTCACAGGAGAGACTGTCAGCATCACACTGCTGGATACGTTTGTAGCATTGATGGCAGGTCTGATTATTATTCCGGCATGCTTCTCTTTCGGCATTGAGCCGGGAACGGGTCCATCTCTGATTTTTATTACGCTGCCGAATATTTTTAATCAGATGGCTGGCGGAAGAATCTGGGGAACACTGTTTTTCCTGTTCCTGTCCTTTGCAGCATTATCAACGGTTATTGCCGTATTTGAAAACATCATCTCCTTTGCAATTGACCTCTGGGGATGGGAGCGAAAGAAAGCAGTAGCGGTCAATATTGTTGCAATTATTCTTTTGTCGATGCCATGTATCCTTGGATTTAACGTACTGTCCGGTATCCAGCCTCTGGGACCGAAAACAGGCATTATGGATATGGAAGACTTCCTGGTATCCAACAACCTTCTGCCGCTTGGTTCTCTTGTATATCTGGGCTTTTGTACCAGCCGTTACGGATGGGGATGGAAGAACTTTATCAAGGAAGCCAATGCAGGTAAGGGAATGGGATTCCCGGAAATTCTCAAAGGATATATGACGTATATTCTTCCGATTATCGTCATTGTGATCTATCTGAAGGGTTACTATGACATGTTTGCCCCGAAGGGACTGAAATACCTGATTCCATGGATGATCGTGGCGATTGCATTTTTGGCACTCATCGCATGGTTTGCCTTTGGAGGAAAACGCAATGAAGCGAAAGAAAATTAAATATTTTGGCTGCGTTACTGTGAACAAAGCAAACAGTAACCGAAATAATTGATTGAGATGGAAGATGTCCAGAATGTGCTGGAGAATTTTGGCACATTCTGGTATTCTATATTTATGATTACAGTGTCAAAAGGTATTCTCCACGTCATGCTTGCATGTAAGTGGAGATATACCTTATTGACACGCCCACACATGAGCAAGAAGTGGGGCGGGGGCCCCATAGATTGCGAATGCGGGGGCAGGATTGTGGAAGT
>JALFVM010000146.1 GCA_022787145.1 Lachnospiraceae bacterium
CGTACGGCCCTGTGGTCTTGGTAAAAGCAAAGCAAGGGACATTAGTGCCTGTATGAAAATTCTGAATGAACAATATGACGGAAAGGTACCGGATGATTTTGATGCACTTTTAAAACTTCCCGGTGTGGGACGAAAAAGCGCAAATCTGATCATGGGAGATGTATTCGGAAAGCCTGCGATCGTGACTGATACGCATTGTATCCGATTGACCAACCGGATCGGTTTGGTTGACGGGATTAAGGAGCCCAAAAAAGTGGAGATGGCTTTATGGAAAATCATACCGCCGGAAGAAGGAAGTGACTTCTGTCACCGACTGGTATTTCATGGAAGAGATGTCTGTACCGCAAGGACAAAACCTTATTGCGATAAATGCTGTCTTCAGGATATTTGCCAAAAGCATGGGGTAGAATAATAGAGTATAGAAAATTCCGGATTTCACTTTTTAAAACGAGTGTTCGTCTTGAATATTTTAAGGACTGTGAGGGATGACAATGAATTTTTATGAGAGAGCGTTAGAATTAAAAGAAGAAATTGTAGCAAACCGCAGATATTTCCATACAAACGCGGAAGTTGGTCTGGACATGCCGAAGGCACAGGCTTATGTCATGGAAAAACTTACAGAATACGGACTGAACCCTCAGAAATGTGGTCACGGTGTGACAGCGATTCTGGGTCATGGAGGAAAGGTTCTGCTTCTCAGGGCAGATATGGATGCCCTTCCGATGCCGGAAGAAAGCGGAGAAACATTTGCATGCCCGACAGGTACGGAAAACCATGCCTGTGGTCATGATTTCCATGCGGCTATGCTGCTGACAGCGGCAAAAATGCTGAAAGAAAATGAAGATTCTCTGGAGGGAACTGTTAAATTTATGTTCCAGCCTGCAGAAGAAACCTTTGAGGGCAGCAAGGATATGATCGAAGCAGGGATTTTGGAAAATCCGAAAGTAGATGCGGCTCTTGCTTATCATGTAGCGGCAGGGCAGCTGCCTATGGGACTTTGCATGTATAATGACAAAGATACCATGATGTTTTCTGTGGATGGATTTAAAATCACAATTTATGGAAAAGGTGCTCATGGAGCATACCCGCAGAATTCTATCGATCCGATTAATATTGGTGTGCATATTCATCTTGCCCTTCAGGAACTGATTGCAAGAGAAAGTGATCCAAATCATTCCTGTGTATTGACAATCGGACAGTTTCAGGCCGGTGCGGCAGCAAATATTATTCCGGATACGGCAGTGCTGCAGGGAACGATCCGTACCAATAAGCCGGAGGCAAGAGAACTTCTGGTACGCAGAATGAAAGAAGTGGCTCAGAAAACAGCAGAGGTTTATGGAGGACATGTTGAGATTGAAATGATTTCAGAGGTGCCGCCGCTGATCTGTAACCCGGAGCTGACAGATGAGATGGTAGGATATATGAAAGAGCTTCCGATTCCGGGTCTGACCTTATATCCGGGTGCATCTTCCAGTGCTTCCGAGGATTTTGCTGTGGTGGCTGAAAAAGTACCTTCGACGTTTATGTACATTTCTGCAGGATATCTGGATGAAAGAGGAACTTACGGTGCTCACAATCCAAAAGTACAGTTTAACGAAGAAGTATGCCCGATCGGTGCAGCATGTTTGGCACACTGCGCTGTCGAATGGCTGAAACACAATAAATAGCAGGTTACTGTTCACTCTGTGACCAGCAACACGCTTCTCGATGCACAGAAATGATGCAAAATGCATCATTTCGCGCCGTAAGTCTCGGGATTTTCGTGTTTACAACACGAAAACACCTCGCGGAATAGTGGCGTGTGAACAGTAAAAAACTCTTGACGAAAAAAGAATTATTATAATATAATGCAGATAATTGATAACTGACAGAGAAACACAGGCAATGAAGTCATGAATGATTTCATTGCCTGTTTTTTTCTGCGGAAAATCATATATTATTATCTGAGAGGAGGATTATTATGCGTTTGAACCCAAAAGAACAGGAGAAGCTTATGCTTCATATGGCCGGAAATCTGGCAAAAGAGAGAAAGGAGAGAGGGCTGAAACTGAATTATGTAGAAGCACTGGCATATATTAGCTCTGAACTGTTGGAGCTTGCACGTGACGGAAAAACCGTGGTGGAATTGATG
>JALFVM010000182.1 GCA_022787145.1 Lachnospiraceae bacterium
CACAATCCTGCCCCGCATTCGCAATCCATGGGGCCCCCGCCCCACTTCTTGCTCATGTGGGGCGTGTCAATAAGGTATACCTCCACTTACATGCAAGCATGACGTGGAGAATACCTTTTGACACTGTAATCATAAAATTATGAAAGAAGAAAAGAGGTGAAAGAAGGATGACTTTTTATGATGTACTTGAAACACTGAATCCAAATTGTAAAAATATAGCGGTGACAGTAATAGAAGGAAAATATGCAGGAGAAAAAGCACTTTTTTCTAATGGAAAGCTGATATGGGAATCCCAACACAATGGATTTTTTTCACGGAAAGAGGATTTGGTGAAAGAGGCAGATAGTGGTCTATTGGAAACAGAAGGGCAGAAACTGTACTGTGAATTGCTGGGAAGTCAGAAAAAACTGGTGATTTGCGGAGGCGGGCATGTCTCCATTCCAATTATAAAAATTGGAAAAATGATTGGATTTCAGGCAATTGTTTTGGAAGATCGACCGAAATTTGCCGATGCAGCAAGGCGTGCAGGCGCAGCAGAAGTGATTTGTCAGCCGTTTCGGGAAGGACTTTCTCAGATCGAAGGAGATGCAGATACTTTTTTTGTAATTGTGACGAGAGGGCATCGTTACGATCAGGTCTGTCTTGAGAGCATTGCAGAAAAATCGCATGCCTATATTGGCATGATCGGCAGTAAGCTTCGTGTAAAGAAAGTAAAAGAGGCTGTAATAGAACAGGGAGCAGATCCACAGGTTATTGCACACGTCTATACACCGATTGGTTTAGATATTGGTGCAGAAACACCGGAGGAAATCGGGGTGGCTATTATGGCGGAGATTATCGATGTAAAAAATAAGAGAAAGTCAGCCTGCGGATATCCGAAAGAGCTGATGAAAGCGATACAAAGCCAGGATGAATATAAAAAGCATAAAATTCTTGCGACGATTGTCTCGCGAAGAGGTTCTGCACCACGCGGCATTGGAACAAAAATGCTGGTTTTCCCGGATGGAAGCTGTGTGGGCACCATCGGCGGTGGCTGCGTGGAAGCAGATATTTTTCAAAAAGCGCTTTTTATGCTGCGAAGCAGTGATTCAAAATCAAAACTATGCCATGTCGACATGACCGGAAGAGACGCTGAGGAGGAAGGCATGGTATGCGGTGGTGTGATTGATGTATTTTTGGAATGGATTTAGGGGGATTTACGAATGAACAAACAGGGGAAAATAATTGCAATCTGTATCAGTGAACAAAAGGGAACGCAGAAGCATGAGGTGGAAAAGGCAAATCTGATCGAGGACTGGGGAATTGAACATGATGCACATGCAGGCAAGTGGCATCGCCAGGTAAGTCTGCTGGCACTGGAAAAAATCGAGGAATTTCGCGAAAGAGGCGCACAGGTGGATTTTGGTGCTTTCGGAGAAAATCTGATTGTGGAAGGCTTTGACCTTCGGACATTGCCGCTTGGGACGAGATTTCGGATTGGAGATGCACTGCTGGAACTGACTCAGATTGGAAAGAAATGCCACAGTCATTGTGAAATCTATAAAGTGGTAGGAGACTGCATTATGCCAAGAGAGGGCGTTTTTACAAAAGTTTTAAAGGGAGGAACTGTCTGTCCGGGAGATACGGTGGAGCTGATTGAACTGGAAGAGGCTCCGCAGCAGATATAGGCAGGAATGTCTCCCGCAGGAAAAATACAGTCAGAGAAAAGAGGGACAACATGGACAGAGAATTTGTACGGGAACAGCTGTATCAAAAATACATTGCACCCACAAAGAAAAAAAGAAAAAATTATGTTGGTATTGAAATTGAGATGCCGATTATCAATCTGAACAGGGAAGCAGTTGATTTTACGGTTATACATCGAATCACGGACTGTTTTATGAAGCATTTTCAGTTTCAGGAGGCTGGAAGAGACGAGGAAGGAAATATTTATTCCATCTCGGATCACGTGCATGGAGACATTTTGTCCTACGATTGTTCTTACAACAATCTGGAGCTTTCTTTGGGAAAAGAGAAAGAATTGTTTTCGATTCAGCATCGTTTTCTGTCTTATTATGATTTTTTGCAAAACGAGCTGGGAAAGCATCACTATACATTGACGGGAATGGGTGTCAATCCATATCGGATTTACAACCACAATGTGCCGATTCCCAATGGCCGCTACCGGATGTTGTTTCATCATTTGAATTCCTATAAGAATTATGATCTTCCCATGTTTTTTCATGAGTATCCGGCATTTGGAACCTTTTCCAGTGCATCGCAGGTGCAGCTGGACGTGGATTACGAAGAACTGCTGTCGACGATTCAGGCTTTTTCCAGACTGGAGCCAATCAAAGCGGTATTGTTTTCCAATTCCGTTTTGCTGAATGAGCATGAGGAACTGCTCTGCTGCAGGGATATGTTCTGGGAAAACAGTACACATGGAATTAATCCTCATAACGTAGGTATGTTTGACTGCAGCCTGGATAGTGAGGAAGATCTGCTTTCCTATATTGAGTCCACCAGTATTTACTGTGTGGAGCGCGGTGAAAAATACATCAATTTTCCGCCGGTGAATATCATGGAATATTTTGAAAAGCCATGGGTGGAGGGCGAATATTATGAAAACGGTGTGTATAAAAAAATCCGTGTGACACCCCAGATTGAGGATATTCAGTATCTGCGGACATTTAAATTTGAGGATCTGACCTTCCGTGGCACGATTGAATTTCGAAGTGTGTGCTGCCAGCCGATTCAGGATGCCATGACGGTTGCGGCATTTCATCTTGGATTAAAACAACAGCTGCAGGCACTGAATGAGCTGCTGGAGCAGGATCATGTCATGTATCATCATGGCTATACGGCAGGAGAACTGAGAAAGATGTTTGTGCAGCAGGAATGGCCGTCTTTTGTGAATCAGGATGAACTCTATGTACTGGTTGGAAAAGTGCTTGAGTTGGCGAAAAAAGGTCTGGAGAGCAGAGAATACGGGGAAGAACGTCTTCTGGAGCCTCTGTTTGAACGCATGGAAAAACGCACAAATCCGGCGAAAAAAATGTTGGAACTGAGAAACAGTGGAGTCGATATGCAGGAGATCATCCGACAGTACGGGCAGGCAAAATAACAGAAAAGAGAGGTGCCGAAATGATTGATAAATTTTTGGAACTTCATACACTCTCAAAATCGGAATATCTGGAATTGCTGCAATACTGGGAGAATGAAGAGGTTGTAAAACGGCTGAGAACAGAAGCTGTGAGTCTTCGAAAACAGTATTATGGAGACAAAGTATTTACAAGAGGTTTGATTGAGTTTACAAATTACTGCAAAAACAACTGTTACTATTGCGGAATCCGAAATGGAAACCGCCATGTGGATCGATACCGTCTGACAGAGGATGAAATCCTGGAATGCTGTCAGACGGGATATGAACTGGGATACCATACGTTTGTCCTTCAGGGCGGAGAGGATCCCTATTATCATGACGAGAGAATGGAGCATATTATTCGTGCTGTCAAGAATCAGTTTCCCGATTGTGCGTTAACTTTATCACTGGGAGAAAAATCTTATGAAAGTTACCGCAGGTTCCGGGAGGCTGGAGCTGACCGTTATCTGCTTCGCCATGAAACGGCAGATGAGACGCTGTATCGCTCTTTGCATCCATCATCCATGAGTCTGAAAGCTCGCAAACAATGTCTGTTTGATCTGAAAGAACTTGGCTATCAGGTAGGTGCCGGATTTATGGTAGGTGCGCCGGGGCAGACCCTGGAGCATCTCGCGGAAGATCTTGTGTTTTTGCAGGAATTGCAGCCGCAGATGATCGGAATCGGACCTTTTGTGCCGCATCATGATACGATTTACGCAGAGGAAAAGGCGGGAAGCGTGGAGCTGACGCTCTTTTTGCTGTCTGTGATCCGTATTATGTTTCCAAAGGTACTGCTTCCTGCCACAACGGCATTGGGTACGATGGATCCGAGAGGAAGAGAAAAAGGCCTTGCTGCGGGCGCAAATGTTGTGATGCCAAATCTGTCACCGGTGAAAAATCGCAAGCTCTATGAGCTTTATGACAACAAAATCTGTACCGGAGAAGAAGCTGCGGAGTGCAGGGGATGTCTGGGACGAAGAGTAGCCAGTGCAGGATATCGTCTTGTGGAAGACAGAGGAGATGCGCTGGTTTAAATGAATCAAACGGCGAAGCGGATTGAAAATATCCGTTTCGCTTTGTAATGAATATGAGTCAAAAGAAGAGGGAAAAACAATGAATGAAGAAATAAAAAAACAGATTGCACAGTTAAAAAAAGAAAGAGATGCTGTAATTCTTGCACACTATTATGTAGATGGTGAAGTGCAGGAAATCGCGGATTTTGTGGGAGATTCTTATTTCCTGGCGAAAAAGGCAACGGAAATTCCTTCCCGTGTCATTATTTTTTGCGGTGTGTCTTTTATGGGAGAAAGTGCAAAAATATTGAATCCGGAGAAAACAGTCGTGATGGCAGATGAATTCGCGGACTGTCCGATGGCGCATATGATTGACGCAGACACGATTCGGGAAACACGCGAGGCGCATCCGGATGCAGCTGTTGTTTGTTATGTGAATTCTACTGCAGAGATCAAAGCCCATTCAGATGTCTGTGTCACTTCCTCGAATGCTCTGAAAATCGTAAAAAATCTCCCGAATAAAGAGATTTTCTTTATTCCTGATAACAATCTGGGACGCTATGTGGCAAAACAGCTTCCAGAGAAAGAATTTATTTTCCACGATGGATTCTGTCATGTACATAAGAGTATTCACAGAGAAGAGGTATTGAAAGCCAAAGAGGCAAAACCGCAGGCACTTGTTCTGGCACATCCGGAATGTACCGGAGACGTTTTGGAGATTGCAGATTTTGTGGGAAGTACATCACAGATTATTGCATATGCGACGAGTTCGGAAAACAAGGAATTTATCATCTGCACCGAGATGGGTATTTTTTATGAGCTGCATTTGAAAAATCCGGAGAAGAAATTTTATTCCGTTGGACACAGACAGTTCTGCCCGAATATGAAGCGAATCAAACTCGAAGGCGTGCTGCATGCTCTGGAGAGCCTGAGTCCGGAAGTAGAGCTGGACGAAGATATGCGCCTGAAAGCAAAAGAACCTCTTCAGAAAATGCTGGAGCTGGCACAGTAAGTAATGTAAATAAAAAGAGGAGATTTATTATGGGAAAACATACATTTGGAAGCGAATATGGATTTCAGACAAGGGCAGTACACACAGGAAATGATGTGGATGGAGAGACAGGTGCCATCAAACGACCGATCACCATGGCGAACAGCTATGAACTCCCCTATGATCCGACAGACTTGAACTGGAGCAGTGCGGGAGGCAATCTCTATACGAGAAACGGAGGTTCCAACCAGAAATATCTGCAGGAGAAGATTGCCAGTCTGGAGGGCGGAGAGGACTGTATTGTGCTGGCTTCCGGTGTGGCTGCATTGTCGGGACTGTTTTTTGCATTGCTGGAAAAAGGAGATCACGTGATTTTTTCCAGCGTGACGTATATTGCAGTATATCGTCTGCTGCATGAACTTTTGAACAACAAATTTGGCGTGGAGACAACGATTGTGGACACTTCTGATGTGGAGAATGTCAAAAAAGCGATTCGCCCCAATACCAAATTGATTCACATAGAGACACCGGGCAATCCGACCTTGAATATTTCTGATATACGTGCGATTGCGGATGTCGCGCATGAGCATGGGGCACTGTTATCGGTGGACAATACCTTCGCGTCACCGTTTAATCAGCGTCCGATTGAGCTTGGCGCGGATTTTTCTGTGGAGAGTCTGACTAAGTATATCAATGGCCATGGAGATGCCATGGGGGGCTCGATTACCGGAAAGAAGGAGTACCTGGATATCATTCGGGCACAGTCTCAGATCAATCTGGGAGGAACCATCAGTCCGTTTAATGCATGGCTGATCATGCGCGGAGCAGTGACACTGCCGCTTAGAATGAAACAGCATAACGAAAACGCGCTGGCTGTTGCAAAGTGGCTGCAAAAACAGGACTGTGTGAGTTTTGTGGCTTATCCCGGACTGGAAGACCACAAAGGCCATGAGATTGCTGCAAAACAGATGAATCCGGGCTTCGGAGGCGTTCTTTCGTTTGGACTGAAGGCAGATCACGATACGCACAATCGATTTGTGAGCCATCTGAATGTGATCACATCTGCAGTTTCTCTTGGACACGACGAAAGTCTGATTGTATTTCTTGGTGAAAATGATGAGCGTCAGTATTTGTATCCGGATGAATTCTCCAATGGCTTTTTCCGCTTTTCAGTGGGAATCGAGGATGTAGAAGATATTATCGGAGATCTGCGTCAGGCACTGGAAAAAACAGGATTTTCCACAAAATAAGAAAGGCTTGAACCATGAAAACGATAGAAGTAAGTGAAATTGAGAAATTGGATCCTGTGTCAGTGACAATCATTGATGTACGAAAAGCAGAAGATTATGCGAGAAATACGATTCCCCATGCAGTCAATATTCCAATAGAAACATTTCAGGAAGGTCTGCCAAAGCTGGACAGAGAGAAGCCTGTGTATGTGCTGTGTCATACCGGAGAGAAAAGTGAGGCAATCGTGGAGCAGTTGGAGGATGCTGGCTATGATGCGGTAAATATCGTCGGCGGTTATCGTGCCTTTTTGCGCCTGCAGTTAAGCAGGACGTTGGAGAAAGGGACTGGAATTGAGGAAAGAACAAAAGAAATCGAGCGAAGCCTGATCAAAAAATTTCGAAAACCGATCTGGAGAAAATTTACGAAGGCAGTACAGGAATATGAACTGGTACAGCCGGGAGATAAGATTGCTGTTTGTATATCGGGCGGCAAGGATTCCATGCTTATGGCGAAACTGTTTCAGGAGCTGAAAAGGCATGGAAAGATACCGTTTGAACTTGTGTTTCTCGTGATGAATCCTGGATACAATGAGGATAACTGGAACATCATTCAGGATAATGCAAAAATTCTCGGAATTTCGCTGACGGTATTCGAGAGCGATATTTTTAATATTGTGGCGGGGGTTGATAAGAATCCCTGCTATTTATGTGCGCGTATGCGAAGAGGATATCTGTATTCACATGCCAAAGAACTTGGATGTAACAAGATTGCACTTGGTCATCATTTTGATGATGTCATTGAGACGATTTTGATGGGGATGCTCTACAGCGGAAAAGTGGAAACAATGATGCCAAAGCTGCACAGCATTCATTTTGAGGGAATGGAGCTGATTCGTCCGCTCTATATGGTAAAAGAGGCAGATATTAAGGCATGGCGGGATTATAACCGGCTGAACTTTATCCAGTGTGCCTGCCGGTTCACGGAAAACTGTGCGACCTGCGGAGGCGGCAGAGGTTCCAAGCGGGATGAAATGAAGGAACTGATCGCGCAGTTTCGTCAGACAAGCGATGTGATCGAGGCGAATATTTTCAAAAGCGTGCATAATATCAATCTGAGAACGGTCATTGGATATCACAAAGACGGGGAAGCGTATCATTTTCTGGATGATTATGATTCGTATAAAACTGGAGAAAAAACAGAAGGAAAGACAGAAGAAACATGTTGAATCAATTTTCAAGAACAGAATTATTATTAGGTAAGGATGCCATGGAAAGGCTGGAAAAGTCCAGAGTGGCAATTTTTGGTGTCGGCGGTGTGGGAGGATATGCGGCAGAGGCTTTGGCAAGGAGCGGAGAGATATTCCGGGCTCGGTGGCCTTTGTGCCGTCTGTAGTCGGGCTGATTATGGCGGGGGAAGTCGTTCGCGATATTGCAGAAAATCCAGATGTGATAAAAAAGTCTAAAGAGATTGAACTGAAAGACGATAGTATTGTATAATACTTGTGAATATGGATACTATCGCGATCTAAAGGAGAAAAATAAATCATGAATCACAGGCTTGAAAAAGAAGTAAATCAGCTGGTAGAGGCGATTATCGAGGATTATGACAAGGGAAGGGACATCGATGATGTGATAGAGAATTTTACAAATCCGAATAAGGATGACATTATCAAGATTTTAGATCAGCTTCGCAATGTCATTTTCCCGGGGTATTATAAGAACAAAAGTTATCATGTATATACTGTCAGAAATAATCTGTCCATGCAGCTGGAGGATGTACTCTACAATCTCAGCAAACAGATTTCACGTGTGCTGAAGTATCTTCCAAAATACGCAGGATGGGAAGAAAGGGAACTTCTGCGTGAAGGAGAAAAACTTTCCCTGCAGTTCCTTGGGAAAATCACGCAGATTCGTGCGTTGATTCAGACAGATCTGCAGGCGGCATATGATGGAGATCCGGCGGCTTTCAATAAGCCGGAAATTATTTTTTCGTATCCGGGTTTGTATGCCATTATGGTGAATCGGATTGCGCATGAACTCTATCTGCTCGGCATCCCGCTGATACCAAGAATGATGACAGAATATGCGCATACGCAGACAGGAATTGATATCCATCCGGGTGCTGTGCTTGGAAAATATTTTTTCATCGATCACGGAACCGGCATTGTAATCGGTGAGACAGCTATCATTGGTGATTATGTGAAAATCTATCAGGGTGTAACAGTTGGAGCTTTGTCTACCAGAGGTGGTCAGAAGCTCAATGGAAAGAAGAGACATCCTACGATAGAAGATAATGTGACTATTTACGCCGGAGCATCTATCCTTGGCGGTGATACGGTGATCGGACATGACTCTGTCATTGGAGGCAATGCGTTTATCACAACCTCGATACCACCAAATACAAGAGTCAGTATCAAAAATCAGGAATTGGAGTATAAGCAGGGCAAGGGAAACAATAAAGAAATCAATCAGAGTGAGGAATGGTATTATATCATCTGAGATTTTTCCTTTGACGATTATGATTTTTATAGAATGGAGGTAACTGTTCAGCAGGTAATATCTGTGAGGGTACTGAACAGATACGAACGGAGAAACATATGAGCAATATAGATGAAAAACTGAAAAATCTTCAGGACAATCTTCGCAGTCTTGGAAGTGTTGCTATTGCTTTTTCAGGAGGCGTGGACTCTACATTTTTGCTGAAAGTGGCGCATGACGTCCTGGGTGACAAAGTGCTGGCGGTGACGGCTTCTTCCTGCTCTTTTCCCAAAAGAGAGCTGGAGGAGGCAAAGACATTCTGTCAGGAACATGGCATTCGTCATGTGATTTGCGAATCTGAAGAACTGGAGATAGAAGGATTTCGGCAAAATCCTGTGAATCGCTGCTATTTGTGCAAGCGGGAATTGTTTGAGAAAATCGGGGCGATTGCGGATCAAAATCAGATGGCGGCCGTTGCGGAAGGCTCAAACACGGACGACAATGGAGACTACAGACCGGGCCTTCGTGCAATTGAGGAATTAAAAGTAAAAAGCCCTCTTCGGGATGCACAACTGTCCAAAGAAGAAATTCGCAGGTTGTCAAAGAGGGAAGGGCTTCCTACCTGGAAGAAACAGTCTTTTGCGTGTCTGGCTTCCAGATTTGTTTACGGGGAGACGATTGATGAGAAGAAGCTTGGTATGGTAGACCGGGCGGAACAGCTTCTTCTGGACTTGGGATTTCATCAGGTGCGGGTCAGAATTCATGGAACGATTGCAAGAATCGAAGTGCTGCCGGATGAACTGGAAAGATTGGTAAAGAAAGAGATCAGAAATCTTGTCACAGAAAAATTCAAAGAATATGGATTTTCCTACGTTACACTGGATCTGGAAGGTTATCGAACCGGCAGTATGAATGAAACTCTGAGAGAAAACGTTTTCTAAAAAAGAAGAAAGAGAAGGACAGGGGACGGTTCTGTGTCCGGAATCTGAAATAGATCCGGACAAAAACCTGTCCCCTGTCCTTAATTTTGAAGAGAAAGTATGAAATCAATGAACACGATTTCATACTTTCTTATTTTTATTTATTCATGTTAATGGTACAGTGTTCTCAAGATATACTTTGAGAAATCAGAAAAAGAAGGTGAGAAAATATGCTGATTCTTAACAAGAAAACAACAGATAAGCTTTTCTCCCATGCGAGGTCCGAATATCCAAAAGAATGCTGCGGAATCCTGTTAGGCAGGAGGTTGGGAGAACAAAGAATTGCGTCAGCGGCGATTCCAACCAGAAATATGGCAGATGAGGCACAGACGCAGTTTTTGATCAATCCTCTTGAGATTGTCAGGGCAGAGAAGACTGCAGAATTGCAAAATCTGGAGATTGTGGGATTTTATTATTCACATCCCGATTATGAGGCGATTGTTTCACAGGCAGGTGTGCTGCATATGATTGCGGGATATTCTTATTTGATTATTTCTGTGAAAAACGGTATACATATCAGGGCACACAGTTTTGAAAAGCAGATACATAGGGATATGGATGCAAAATCCGGACCATGTCTGCGCTGTCAGTTTCCCGCTCCGCCGCCGGCCGGCCTTGTTCCTACTTGTGCGGAGGGCGGCGTCATCAGTCCTTTGCCGGGGATTATTGGAAGTGCACAGGCAAATGAGGTGCTGAAGCTGCTTGTCGGAGGAGGAGAAAGTCTGGCTGGAAAACTGCTCATGGTGGATACATGGAGGCTTCGTACATCCATTCTTCCGGTTCATAAAGATGAAAACTGTCTGGTTTGCGGAAAACATCCATCTATTTTGGAAGTGGAAAATTTTGATTATGAAGATTTCTGTGGATTAAAGCAGGATGAATATGAAATACCTGTGGAGGGAATTGATGCAGAAGAACTGGCGATAAGAATTGAAAATGGAGATCCGATGACGATTGTGGATGTCAGAGAACCTCATGAGCGTGCGATTCAGCGTTTTCCAAATGCAATCATCATACCAATCGGACAACTGGCAAGGAGACAGAAAGAACTGGATCCCGATGTAGATACTATTTTTATCTGCAAAGAGGGAAAAAGAAGTATTCTGGCAATCAATACATTGCGGGAAGCCGGCTATAAAGGTCCGATGTACAACTTGAAGGGTGGAATAGAATCGGCAAAGAATATCATCTTTTCGAATGAAGCAGGATGGCTGTAAAGTTTCTCTGGGAAATACAGAATTGGAGAAATTTGACATAATGGCTATATTGAGTATGAAACAGAACCAAGAGAATATCGTTTGAATTCTATTTCTACGATCATCAATATCAATACTGCAATTGAGGATGTGTATAGTTCCCCTTATGATCAGGCAAAGGAGCAGTTGTCTCTGGCTATTGAAAGTTTGAGAGAGCGACAGGAAAGCCAGTTAATCAATAACGATGATTATGGACTGTTGAAAAATGTACCGGATTCGCAGAGAATCCAGTCACGTACAGGAGCACCTACACCGGATGATCTGGATGAATTGATTACAAAAGTATGGAAGGAGCCTTCCTTCTTCCTTGCACATCCGAGAGCGATTGCAGCATTTGAGAGAGAATGCACAAAGAGAGGTGTCCCGCCTGTAACCGCCAATATTGCGGGAGGAACTTTCATCCTATGGAGAGGAATTCCGATTATTCCAACAGATAAACTCATGGTAGATGGTCTGAAGAATCCGAAGAGCCAGAGTGGAAAGACGAATATTTTGCTGATTCGTACCGGAGAAGCGAAACGTGGTGTGATCGGACTTTATCAGGCAGGAATGAAAAATGAACAGTCAAGAGGCCTGTCAGTAAGATTCCGCGGAATTGATGATAAAGGAGTTGCATCTTATCTGTTATCTTTGTACTGCTCAGCAGCGATTCTGGCTGATGACGCAATTGCAGTATTGGAAGATGTCGAGGTAGGTGAATATTATGACTATGAATAATTCCAGAGGAAATGCCGCAAATTATGGGTTACCTTCCGAGCAGGAATTAGAGGGACTGGCAAATCAGTTATTTTCAGATATAGATGGAAGCCTTTTTGAGCCGGAAGTGTGCGCCAATGGGATTGAAAAACTGGTTACATATGGTGATACGGGTATATTTGATGTGGCTGCAAGCAAGATAGCCGGAGTATCAGGCGGCTGGGATTTTGAGAATATCCCTGGCGCACTGAAACAGGAATCCGGCAGCAGTGTGGAATCACAAGCAGCGACAGGATATTCACCACGTGTGATTTCCGAGCAGCAGGCGCAGACCCCAGAAGCAGGAAACCCTGCCGCAGCAGCTGCACACAAAGGTGATCCCCAGATTGTCGTGGGAAGTAAGAGCCTTGCTCAGATTCGTCAGGATTTTCCAATTCTTCAGGAGAAGATCAATGGAAATCCTTTGATCTGGTTGGATAATGGAGCTACAACACAGCGCCCCAGACAGGTTATAGACAGGCTTACTTATTACTATGAACATGAAAATTCCAACGTGCACAGAGGCGCCCATACTCTGGCGGCAAGATCTACAGATGCCTATGAAGGTGCAAGACAGATCACAGCGGACTTTATCGGTGCACCTTCAAAAGATAACATTATTTTTGTGAGAGGAACGACAGAGGGAAGCAACCTGGTTGCCCATTCCTATGTAAAACCACTTCTGCAGCCGGGAGACGAGATTATTGTATCTTTGTTGGAGCATCATGCAAACATTGTTCCATGGCAGCTTATTGCACAGGAGACGGGAGCTGTGATTAAAGTGATTCCGGTAGATCAATCGGGACAGCTTCTCCTCTCCGAATATGAAAAATTATTTACGAAAAGAACAAAGTTTGTCTCTGTGACACACGTTTCCAATGTACTTGGAACCATCACGCCGGTGGCAGAATTAATTGCCATTGCACATCGGCATGGTGTCCGCATTCTGGTTGACGGAGCTCAGTCAGTGGCGCATATCCCGGTGAATGTGACTGTTTTGGATGCTGACTGGTTCGTATTTTCCGGACATAAGATTTATGCTCCTACAGGCATTGGCGCTGTTTACGGAAAAAAAGAAGTTCTGGAAGAGGCAAAGCCTTACCATGGCGGTGGAAATATGATCAAAGATGTTACCTTTGAGCGAACCATATACAATCCTGCACCCAATAAATTTGAGGCGGGAACTGCAAGCATTGCCGATGCGGTAGGACTTGGTGCTGCCCTGGAATATCTGAACCAGATTGGAATGCCGGAGATCAGCAGATATGAACATGAACTGGTCAGCTATGGAATGAAAGAGCTGGGAAAAATCAAAGGACTGCATCTGATCGGTACGGCAGCTGAAAAATCCAGCGCACTTTCCTTTGTTATGGATGGCATTTCCGATGAAGCGGTTGGAAAGAGACTGGATCAAAATGGAATTACTGTGCGTGTGGGGCATCACTGTGCACAGCCGATTCTGAGACATTATGGACTGGAAAGCGTGGTACGCCCTACTCTGGCGTTATACAATTCATTTGAGGATATTGATGCTCTGGCAAAAGTCCTCCGTTCATTATAAATAAACAAAGGAGAGATAAAGAGCATGAATCACAGACTGGAAAATGATGTAAACCGGCTTGTAGAGCAAATCATAGAGGATTATAAAAAGGGAAGAGATATCGACGATATTGTAGAGAATTTTACCAATCCGAATAAGGATGATATTGTAAAAATACTGGATCAGATTCGAAATATCATATTTCCGGGATACTATAAAAATAAAAGTTATCGTATCTATACAGTCAGAAATAATCTGTCTATGCAGTTAGAAGATGTACTGTATAATCTCAGCAAGCAGATATCCATTGTCCTGAAATATTTACCGGAATACGCGGGAAAGGAAGAACGGGAACTGCTGTATGAAGGAGAAAGACTGTCTTTGCAGTTCCTGGAAAAAATTACAAAAATTCGAGAACTGATTCAGACAGATCTTCAGGTGGCATATGATGGTGATCCTGCCGCTTTCAATAAACCGGAGATTATTTTTTCTTATCCGGGACTGTATGCCACCATGGTAAACAGAATTGCGCATGAGCTTTATCTGCTCGGTATACCACTGATCCCGAGAATCATGACAGAACATGCACATACAGAAACCGGCATTGACATCCATCCGGGGGCGGTTCTGGGAAAATATTTCTTTATTGACCATGGTACGGGAATGGTGATAGGTGAGACGGCTATTATTGGAGATAATGTAAAAATATACCAGGGAGTGACCATCGGTGCTTTATCCACCAGAGGTGGCCAGAAGCTGCACGGAAAGAAGAGACATCCTACGATAGAAGACAATGTGACAATCTATGCGGGGGCTTCGATTCTTGGAGGAGATACGGTGATCGGGCATGATTCTGTGATTGGCGGAAATGCATTCATCACTACCTCCATTCCTGCCGATACGAGAGTCAGCATCAAAAACCAGGAGTCGGAGTACAGACAAGGAAAGAGAAACAGTAAGGAAATCAGCCAGAGTGAGGAATGGTATTATATCATTTGATAAAAGAAATGAAAACGTTTTCTAAAAAAGAGGAATAAAACATAAAAAAACTCTGAAACTGTGAAACATCATGAAAAATAAAGGCATTTTTAAGAAGAAAGTGTGGAAGCAGAAGGATAAGAGCTTGATGGAATATTATATCTATTACAGTATGATGATCACTCCGGGAGCTTACTGTGGACTGGCAGTTTCCAAAGGGATTTTAAAGGAAAAGACAGGAACGTAGAGGAGGGAGCGGTATGAGTATTGTAATTGTTGGTGGAAATGAACGTATGGAAAATGATTATCGTAAAATATGCAGAAAACATCAGTTGAAAGCAAAAGTGTTTACAAAAGTAAAAGGATCGATACGTGATCAGATTGGGGAACCGGAACTGATTGTAATTTTTACGGATACCGTTGCACATAAAATGTCCATGGTGGCAAAAAAGGAAGCGAAGCATAAAGATATTCCGGTGACGTATGTGCACAGCAGCAGTGCGACTGCACTGGAACAGGCATTAGCAGTTTATTAATAAAACACATAATACCTATTGACAAACTAGGTATAAAAGAGTATATTGTATAACATATTTAAGAAAGAACAGGATTTTATATGTCGATTAAAAGTATTGCAAAAGCAGCAGGAGTTTCTCCCTCGACGGTTTCCCGTGTGCTGAATAATCCAGGATACAAATGTTCTGTTCCGGGACTTCGGGATAAAATCTGGAAAATAGCGATGGAGCAGAATTATGTGCCGAATGAGGCTGCGAGGAATCTGAAGCGGGGAATTTCTGAGAGGGAAAATAAAACATATTATATTAATGTTCTCGTAACCAGAATGGATGCATCTCATACAGATCCGTTTTTTGCGGAGCTTCTTCGTGTCGTGGAAAGCGAGATTCACGAAAATGGCTGTATCTTGTCAAAGGTATGGTATAACTCTCTTTTTTCCAATGACAGAAAGTGCAGAAATGAAAATCTGGACAAAATCGTCAATGACATGTATGAAGAGGCAGAAGGAAAAAACGATGGAATGATCGTAATTGGGCGCTGCAACAAGCTGGCTTTGAAAAAGTTGAAAAATCGTTATAAAAGTATCGTGACACTCAATCGCAATTCTACCAATTATGAGGTGGATGAGGTATTGTGCGATGGTCGGAAAATAGCATCTATGGCAGTCGAATATCTGATTTCTCTTGGTCATCGAAACATCGGATATGTTGGAGGGTGCCATAATGAGGAACGCTACAATGGATACATAGATACGATGAAAAAATATGATTTGGATATCATTCCGGAGTATGTGGTTGAAACAAATCAGACAGAAGCAGAAGGTTATGAGGTGATGAAGAATTTTCTTCAGTCGGACGATTGCCCGACAGGAATTTATTGTGCCAATGATATTTCTGCCATCGGAATGCTCAAGTGCCTGAATCGATACCGAAAGCGTTACTATATGCCTTCTATTATATCCAGCGATGATATCGATGAGGCGCAATATACAAAGCCGATGCTGACGACGGTTCGCCTGCCGAAGGAGGAAATGGGGAAATTTGCAATGTATCTTCTTCTGGATCGTTTGAAAGGAAAACACTCCGGCGTAGTCCGAACAGAGCTGACAGGACAGTTGATGATTCGAAACAGCTGCAGCAATGTGGAAGACAGTATGTGGAGTGACTATTGTATATAGAAAGGATTTTTGGAAATGGGACAATATGGATTTAACACAACTTTATTACATGGGATAGATAACAAAGATCCATTTGGTGCCACTCACGTTCCAATCTATCAAAGCAGTGCCTTTCGCCATGAAAGTGCAGAAGAACTGGAACAGATATTTGCAAACAAAGCCATGGGCTTTTCCTACACACGCATCAACAACCAGGTGTAAGTATGGCAAAAACAGATTATGTAGCATTAAAAAAAGGTGGATTTATGAGACAGAAGCAGAAGGATAACTTTTCTCTTCGTCTTGCGTGGGATTGCGGATGCAGATGAGGTGGATTTATCCAATCTTCAGAGACAGGTCATCCACACAACGGGAAAGGACAGGGGACGGTTCTGTGTCCTTCCGTCTGTCTTTCTTGCTATTTCCTATAGAATTCCGTATACTAAGAATATGTAATTGTATTCTGTATAATGTGAAAGGGAGTGTGCAGACATGAATCAAAAGCCATTACCGATAGGAATTGACAATTTTGAAAAATTAGTAACACGAGGGTATTACTTTATAGATAAAACGATGCTGATTAAGGAACTTTTGGATAAAAAGGGAGATGTGAATCTCTTTACTCGACCACGTCGTTTTGGAAAAACATTAAATATGAGCATGCTGCAGTCTTTCTTTGAATATGCAAGGGACGATAAAGGCGGGAAAAAGGACAACTCTTATCTGTTTTCCGGACTTCGGATTATGGAGGTTGGGGAACAGTATAGATCTCATATGGGGCAGTATCCAGTGATTAATCTGACCTTAAAAGGTGGAAAACAGCCGGATTTTGAACTGGCCTACGCCATGCTTAAAAGACAGATTGCAGAGGAATATAAGCGTCATAGGTACATTTTGGACGGAGACATACTGGAAGAAGACCGCCAACGTTACTATCAGATTATGGTTGAGAAGGCAGACAGGGAGGCATATGCAGATGCTCTGCAGTTTTTATCCCAGTGCCTGGAACGGTATTATGGAAAGAAAGTCATTATCTTGATTGATGAATATGATGTTCCGTTGGAGAATGCATATATCTGTGGGTTTTATGAGGAAATGATTGCTTTTATCCGTTCTTTGTTTGAGTCAGCACTTAAGACGAACAGCAGTCTGGAATTTGCAGTTGTTACCGGTTGCCTGAGAATTTCAAAAGAATCTGTTTTTACAGGCTTGAATAATTTAAAAATTATTTCCATATTAGATGAAAAGTATGATGAATATTTTGGATTTACGGATAGAGAAGTGCAAAAGATTTGTGAAGATTATGATATGCAACAGAAGTTTGAAATCTTTAAGGAGTGGTACAATGGATATCTGTTTGGAAATGCCAATGTATATAACCCGTGGAGCGTGATGCAGTTCATGGATGATCTTCAGGATAATCCCGATCGGTACCCGAAGGCATATTGGGCAAACACCAGTTCCAACAGTATTGTGCGCAAACTGATTGAAACGGCAGATGAAGACACAAAGATGGAGATAGAGGAACTGATTGAAGGCAAGACGATTGAAAAGCCAATCCATGAAGATATTACCTATGATGAGGTATATAAGTCTATGGATAATTTGTGGAATTTCATGTTCTTTACCGGATATTTCCGCAAAGCAGGAGAACGGATGGATGACAGGACAAAGCAGTTATATGTGGAGCTTACAATACCGAATGAAGAGGTAAAGTATATTTTCCGCACAAAAATCCTTGGCTGGTTTGATGAAAAGGTAAAAGCCAGAGATCGTTCCAGATTGTTTACTGCACTGGTCAATCTGGATGTCGAGGCGGTGGAAGAAGAAATCGTAGATATGCTTCTTGAAACCATTAGTTTTAATGATGCGTATGAAAGCTTTTATCACGGATTTCTTGCAGGAATTTTATCTGGCATGAAAGGTTATATTGTAAAGTCAAATCGGGAAGGCGGTACCGGAAGGAGTGACTTGTTTGTAAAACCGGTAACCAGAAGAAAACCGGCTTACGTATTAGAGTTCAAGGTGGCGGATAAGTTTAGTCAGCTAGACTGCAAGGCAGAGGAAGCATTGCAGCAGATTGAAGAACGGGGATATGCAAGAGAACTGGAAGATGACGGTTATGCGGTGGTTTACCGGTATGGAATTGCATTTTGCGGCAAGGACTGCATCGTGAAACTTGAAGAATGCAGGTAAAAAAGTTAGAGGCATAATGGAAGAAAATCAACAGGTTGCCCTTGGAAGCGAGGCTATCGCACTTGATTTGGAAACGTTCTCTTGTGCAAATGCCATATCGGGAATATATAGGACATCGGGAACCGTCCCCTTGTCCGGAAAAAACAGGAATAATCCCAGGCTTTTCACATATATTCTAACAAAGGGGTGAGAGCATGGACCGAAATCAAATCATCTGCCTGTTTTCCCCTCCCATAAGAAAACGGCTGTCTCAGTTATCCATAGACTTTTCAAATCTTTATGAAATCCGGCTGCGGATTCAAGGGCCACTGCTTTTGGTGTACAGGGGAGAGGAATTCTTTTTGGGGGACGATGGAAAATTATGTCGTGAAGAAAGACAGGCTTATCATGTGAGTGCAAAAGATATTCAGGAAAGTCTCGAGCATATTGCAGGATATTCCCTGTACGCTTACGAGGATGAAATCCGGCAGGGATTTCTCACGGTACAGGGCGGCCATCGTGTGGGAATTGCGGGAAAAACAATTCTGGATGGTGAGAAAGTAAAAGGAATCAAACATATTTTCTATATTAATGTGAGACTGGCTCATCAGGTGACAGGATGCGCCGATTTTGTGATGCCGTACCTGTATCAGGAAAATCGTGTATGCCATACACTGATTATTTCTCCGCCCCGCTGTGGAAAGACAACGCTTCTTCGCGACATGATCCGTCAGATTTCCAATGGGTTTGGCAGTCATCCGGGGAGGACGGTAGGTGTGGTGGATGAGCGTTCAGAGATTGCCGGCTGTTATCAGGGAATTCCGCAGAATGATCTTGGAATCCGGACGGATGTGCTCGATTGCTGCCCAAAGGCGGAAGGGATGATGATGCTCGTTCGCTCGATGTCGCCGAGTGTGGTAGCAGTGGATGAAATTGGTGATTATGAAGATATTCGTGCCATCGAGTCAGTCATTCACTGTGGCTGCACATTGATGGCAACGGTGCATGGAGCCTCCATTGATGAAATCAAGCAGAAACCTTTGCTTCAGAGACTGATGAATGAACGCGTCTTTGAGCGTTACATACTGCTTGCAAAACAGAAAAAAGCAGGTGTGGTACAGACAATTTTTGACGAGAGAGGAACCTGCCTCTATCAGGAGAAAGCATGTCTGTGCTGAAAGTCATAGGTTTAATATGCATGATTGCAGGGGGAGCGGGGGCGGGCTATTCCATGAGTGTGCAGGTGAGGCGGCGATATCAGCAGCTGCAGGCATTGCAGCGTATGGCCGCCTTCCTCATGGGAGAAATTACATATGCAAACACGCCTTTGCCGGAGGCATTGAAACATGCAGCAGAGAGAATGGAAGAGCCGTTTGCCGTTTTTTTGAATGAACTGGCAAGAGAAATGATGGAATTTCCGTCCAAAACGTTTGCGGAACTTTTTTCACAGAAGGTAGATCAATATCTGAAAGAAAGCAGCCTCAATCAAAAAGACCTTGAAATGTTGTGCCATATGGGAGCTTCGCTTGGTTATCTCGACCGGGATATGCAGCTTCGGACGCTAAAGCTTTATGAGACGGAACTGCAACAGGAAGTGTTGGCAGCTTATGAAACAATGCCGGGCAGGCAGAAATTATATCAAACACTGGGAATCATGGGAGGAATGTTTCTTGTGATTCTGTTTTTATAAAGGGGGAGGGCCGTGGAAGTAAGCATTATTTTTAAAATTGCGGCTGTGGGCATACTGGTATCCGTGTTAAGCCAGGTGCTCAAGCACAGCGGCCGGGAAGAACAGGCATTTCTGGTAAGTCTGGCGGGTCTGATCATTGTGCTTTTCTGGATACTTCCTTATATTTATGACCTTTTCGAAACCATCAAAAATCTGTTTATGCTGTGAGGGAGAGTTTCATGGACATTGTGAAAATTTCCATGCTGGGAATAGCGGGAGTGTTGTTTGGATTTATGCTGAAGGGAACACGGCCGGAGTATGCTTTTTATGTCAGCTTTGGCGTAGGCATTCTGATTTTGATGGCGGCTGTCTCAAGGCTGGAATATCTCTACGATTTATTGAAAAAAATGCAGTCCAGTCTTCCGATTGATGATAGCTATATGACAGCTATTTTAAAAATGCTCGGTATCTCTTATATCGGACAATTTACCTCCGGTATCTGTAAGGACGCCGGATATGGGAATATCGGAAATCAGATTGAGTTGTTTGGAAAGCTTGCTGTGATGACGGTAAGCATGCCCATTTTATTGGGACTTCTGGAGGCAGTCAACAGCTTTTTGGGGTGAAAAGAATGAAAAAATGGAAAAGATACTGCAGAAGAATCCTTTTTTGGATTTTATGCGGTATCTTCTTTTTTTGCATCGATTTTGTACAGGCCGAACCACAAGACAAGGAAACCGTGGAGATGATTCCCAAAAAAGACTACGAGGATTACAGCAGTGAACTGCTGGGAAAAATGGAGCTGGATGACATACAGGATTTGATGGACGAATTGCTGGGAGACAAATCCTTTCATCTCGGAGATGCAATCCGGCAGATGGTTACAGGAGAGCAGCCGTTTTCCAGAGAAATGTTTTTGGAAATCGTATATGAAGCGGTTTTTGGGGAACTTGAGAGACAAAAGCAGAATATTTTTCAGCTGCTGTTGCTGGTACTGGCGGCTGCTTTTTTTGCAAATTTTGCGAAAGCATTTGAAAAAAGCCAGGTAGGGGAGATCAGCTTTTATGTGATTTATCTGATTTTGTTTGCTCTTCTTATGAACTTGTTTGGAAGTATGAGCAGCGGTCTGAAAGAAAATCTTTCTTTTTTGGTATCTATGATGAAAGCAGTTGCGCCGGCGTACTATCTGGCTGTGGCTGCCTCCACAGGGGTGACAACGGCAGCGTTATTCTATCAGATTGTATTGATTTTAATCCTGATGATTCAAATTGCGGCAGTCAGCCTTCTGTTGCCCTGTGTGAATCTGTATGTGCTCTTGGAATTCGTCAATCATCTGTCGAAAGAAGAAATGCTTTCAAGACTGTCGGAACTTTTGAAAATGCTTGTGGAGTGGGCATTAAAAACGATGACTGGTGTGCTGGTTGGCATGCAGGTGGTGCAGAACCTTGTCGCACCGGTGATGGATACCTTGAAGCGAAGTGCCATCGGAAAGACAGCGGGAGCAATTCCGGGCGTGGGAAATGCAATCAATTCGGTGACGGAGATTATACTTACCAGCGCAGTACTCATTCGCAACAGCCTTGGCGTAGTATTTCTTGTGGCATTTTTGATGTGGGGATTGACGCCGATTTTACGCTACGGAATCAATGGAATTTTGTACAAACTTCTGGCCGCCGTTGTACAGCCTGTTTCGGACAAACGAATCGCTGGCTGCATCAATACGATGGGAGAGGGATGTCTGTTATTAATGAAAATTCTGTTTACCTCAGAGATACTTTGTATGTTGACCGTGATTGTAGTTGCCGGAACGCGGTAGGGGAGAGCAAATGGGACTGCAAATTTATGAATGGATGAAAAATCTCGCTGTTTTTTATATTTTTCTGACGGTTGTGACGCATCTTGTTCCGGATGGCAGGTATGAGGAATATATTCGTTTTTTTATGGGACTTCTTTTGATTCTTCTGATGATGTCTCCACTGCTCGAAGTGATGAATTTAAAAAGTCAGGTAGAAAGTTTGATTTCGCAGTATGAGATGGAGGAACAGAACCTGGAATTACAAATACAGGACTTTTCGCTGGGAGAGTCGTCTTTGGAGGAATATATGAGACAGGAAATATTCGCGGAGGAGGGAGAGACACCGTGAACTGGCAGGAAGAATCTCAGCCAAAAGCATCGGAGAGATTTTCTTTAAAAAATATGGGAAAACAGCAGTGGATGGTGCTGATTTTAATCGGGTTGCTGCTGGCAGTCATTGCCATGCCTGTAAATAAAAAGAATGATTCCGCGTCTGTGTTGTCTGGAGAAGACAACCGTGATATGCAAGAGTCCGACCGTCTGGAGAAAAAATTGGAGCAGCTGCTCGGTCAGGTCGAGGGGGTGGGAAACGTACAGGTGATGATTTACCCATCTGATACGGAAAGCAGTTGGAGCTCTCCACAGACAGGTGAGACGGTACAGGGCGTGCTGATTGTGGCAGAAGGCGCAGATGATCCGGTAACTGTTCAGAAGATTCAGGAGTCAGTTATGGCATTATTTCAGGTGGAAGCCCATAAAATTAAAGTAATGAAAATGAAGTGAGGAGAGATAACGTGAAACGAATTTTCAAGAAAAATCAAGTAATCATTACTGCTCTGGCCATCATGATTGCTGTGGCCGGATACTTGAATTTCTCCGATACAGATTTCGGATTTGGCAGTAAGGAGGCAAGTACAGACAGCTCCGGGACGATTGTGGAGGATATCGACAGTCTGGATTATGACATCAGTGATGAGACAGCATTGCTGGAGGAAAATGCAGCCACAACGGTTACGGACAGTACGTCTGATTCCGAAGACGCGCAGGAGACGGCAACCGATATTCCGGGGGAAGCGGTACTGACAGGGGCATCTACCTTTGCAGCTCAGGCGAAGGTAAGCAGAGAGCAGGTGCGTTCTCAGAATCGGGAAGAACTGCAAAGTATCATTGATAATCCGGATATCTCAGAGGAGCAGAAGCAGCAAGCAGTTGCCACGATGGTGGATATGACAGAGAAAGCGGAAAAGGAAGCGGCAGCCGAACTTTTGCTGGCAGCCAAAGGCTTTGAAAATTCGGTGGTCAATCTGACCGGAGATTCTGCAGATGTCGTAGTGCCTATGGAAGAGATACCGGATGACAAACGTGCCCAGATTGAGGATATCGTCAAACGTAAAACAGACATAGCCCCGGAAAATATTGTGATTACATCCCTGAATCAGGCGGCCGAAGAAGAATAAAGAATCATAATCGAAATAACGGAATCATAACTTTGGTATAAAAAATCGCCCGGACGCAGACAGAAATGCCTGTGAACGGGCGATTGCTCTTTTGTTAGAACATGAGATTAAGAACGGCTGAATTCGGACAGAACCAGACCATCGTTTCGGTCGAGTGTCATGCCGACGCTCCATGCGTTGACAAACAGCAGAAGTGGATTTCCCTTCAAATCTGTTACTTTCTTCATGTCGGAGGTTCCAACAATCTTCTTTACATCAACCTCATCTTTATTCTCAATCCAGCGGATATGCTCGTACGGAAGTTTATCCAGACGGATTTCTACGTTATATTCATTTTCCAGACGGTATTTCAGTACATCAAACTGCAAAACACCAACAACACCGACGATGATTTCTTCCATACCGGTATTTAATTCCTGGAAAATCTGAATCGCACCTTCCTGTGCAATCTGATTGATTCCCTTGATAAACTGTTTTCTCTTCATGGTATCGAGCTGTGTGACTCTGGCAAAATGCTCCGGCGCGAAGGTCGGGATTCCTTCGTATGCAAACTTTTTGCCAGGAGCGCAGAGCGTATCACCGATGGAGAAAATGCCCGGATCAAAAACACCGATGATATCACCGGCATATGCCTCATCCACGACATGACGGGATTCTGCCATCATCTGCTGAGGCTGGGACAGGCGCATCTTGCGGTTGCCCTGTACGTGATAAACTTCTTTTGAGGCATCAAACTTTCCGGAGCAGATGCGCATGAAGGCGATTCGGTCACGGTGAGCCTTGTTCATGTTTGCCTGGATTTTAAAGACAAATGCAGAAAAGTCATCGCTCATCGGATCAATCTCTCCACAGTCGGCGTTGCGTGGAAGCGGAGAAGTTGTCATCTGAAGGAAGTGCTTCAGGAAAGTCTCCACACCAAAGTTGGTGAGTGCAGAACCGAAGAAGACAGGAGAGAGTTCTCCCTTGCTCACCAGTTCCTGATCAAATTCAGCACTGGCACCGTCCAGAAGTTCAATCTCCTCAAGCAGAGTATCGCGCTGTTCCTCCGTTACCACATCCAGAAGGTGCGGATCATCAATGTCGATGGTTTCCTCGATTCCTTCCTTTGTACCTTTCTGGGTGTCGGAGAAGGTCAGAACCTTTTGTGTATTTCTGTCGTAAACACCGCGGAACTGCTTACCGGAGCCAATTGGCCAGTTTACCGGACAGGTGGCAATACCAAGCTCTTTTTCAATCTCATCAAGAAGATCAAACGTGTCGTTGGCATCGCGGTCCATTTTGTTGATAAAAGTAAAAATCGGAATGTGGCGCATGACACATACTTTAAACAGTTTTCGTGTCTGTGCCTCAACACCTTTGGAACCGTCAATGACCATGACAGCGGAATCGGCTGCCATCAAAGTACGGTAGGTATCCTCGGAGAAGTCCTGATGTCCCGGGGTGTCCAAAATGTTGATACAGTAATTGTCATAGTGAAACTGCAGTACGGAAGAGGTAACGGAAATACCTCTTTCCTTTTCAATTTCCATCCAGTCAGATACGGCATGGCGGGCAGTCGCCTTACCCTTTACAGAACCAGCCAGATTGATTGCACCGCCGTAGAGCAGGAATTTCTCGGTCAGAGTTGTCTTACCTGCATCGGGGTGAGAGATAATCGCGAAAGTGCGTCGTTTTTCAATTTCCTTTGTATAGTTTGCCACAGTCGGCCTCCTGAATTTCATTTCTTATTATTATAGATTTTATGCAACGCTCCTATTTTAGTATAGGAAGAGGGCGCATGTCAAGGGAAAGCGTGCCAGTTGGCGGTTTTTACAGTTCAAAATCCAGAGTTTTCGGAGCTATATGCTGATGGCGGAAGTTCATCAGATAGCTGATTGTCTCCAAATCCTGTTTTTTTGTAAAATAGGAGATGGCTTCATCAAAATGATCATTTAGATAGGCTGTGTAATCATCTTTGACCTGTTCAGACAGGTGAAGAGGATAGCGCAGCCTTTTTAGTACGAGCTGAATCAGAAATTCAAAGCGTTCCTGGACAATAGCGAAAGAGAAGCATTTGTCGTATTCTGCGAACTGAAATTTCTTGTGCAGAAAGCAATTTCGGAATTGAATGCCGCTTCCGTGAGTCTGGATGGAGATGATTCGGGCAGGAGTATTCTCAATGCTCTCCTCAAAAAACTCCGGGAAGATCAGGCTGGCAGTTCCCTCCGGGCAGATATACTCCACAGACAATTCCTCCGGTATTTCCATCAGAATTTCACGCAGGCAGGAGGGACTGTCTTCTGCGGTGGTAACGCAGAGCTTTTGAATATGATGGCAGCCGGTGAACGCCCCGGCACCGATATCACGGATGGAGCCTGGAAAAGAAAATTCCGTCAGATGACTGCAGTTGTACAGTGCATATCTTCCAAGGCGCTGGATAGAGGACGGAAGGGTTAAGTGCGAGATTTCTGTGTTGGCGAAGGCATAGTCACCGATTTCAGATACAGTCATCCCGTCAATTTCCTCCGGTACTTCTATCTGTGGCTGAGAATCCGTGTATTTTGTGATGCAGATGGAATTGTTTTTTCTCTCATATTCAAACATAAGTCAGGCTCCCCTCTTATAAATATCTTGTTCTATCATAATCGTTTTGCAGCAGAGACGCAAGGGGCAGAAAAAATATATGGAGTGAATTATGGCAACTATATTCACTTGATGGTATAATGATTAAAATGTGCGTGATAAATACTGATAGAAAGAGGAATGATGATGAAAAATGTATTGATTATTTCCAGTTCTCCAAGAAAGAAGGGGAACTCACAAATTCTTTGTGAACAGTTTAAAAAAGGTGCAGAAGCGAAAGGGCATCAGGTGACACTGGTCCGTTTGATGGATTTGGATATTGGCTTTTGCCGGGCGTGTGATGCGTGTATGAAAAATGGTGGCCAATGTATATTAAAGGATGACATGAAAGAGGTATTGGAACTGTATAAAAAGGCAGAGGTATTGGTTCTTGCGACGCCGGTTTATTTTTATGGAATCAGTGCCCAGATGAAAACATTTATAGACAGGACATATCCAATCTGGCAAAATCTTGGTAAAAAAGATGTTTATTATATTGTATCGGCAGGCTTGGGGAAAGAAATTGTAGAGCGTTCCCTGGGTGATTTGGATGGATTTGTAGAACATCTGGAGGAGTACAGGATTGCAGGAAGAGTGTATGCAACGAATGTAATGGATGCAGGTCTGGTAGCAGATCAGGCTGTTTTCCGTGAGGCTTATAACATGGGATATTCGATTTAACATGAATTGGTCTATGTTGAACAGGTGAATGCAAATGCATTAGCGGCATAAGAGTTCATAATTTTGTACGGAGGGATAGAGTATGTGGTTTATATTTGCGATACTTTCAGCAGTATTTGCAGCACTTACCTCTATACTGGCGAAGGTCGGTATAGAGGGCGTGAATTCAAATCTTGCGACAGCAATCAGAACAGTTGTGGTAGTGTTTATGTCCTGGGGAATGGTATTTTTGACTCACGCGCAGTCAGGAATGTCGGAAATCAGTAAAAAAAGCTGGATATTTCTGATTCTGTCTGGTCTTACTACCGGAGCATCCTGGCTATGCTATTATCGGGCATTGCAGACGGGAGATGCATCTAAAGTTGTACCGATTGATAAACTGAGTGTAGTGATTACGCTGGTTCTTGCTTTTGTTTTTCTGCATGAGAAATTCACGGTAAAGTCATTGGTCGGATGTATTCTTATTGGTGCAGGAACATTGCTTATGGTATTGTAGACAGGACAAGAGGGGTTCTCTGTCCGGTTTCAAAAACCGGACAGAGAACCCCTCTTGTCCTGCCCTAAAGCAGCATATTAATTTTTTTCATCAATTCCTGATTCTGTTCCTCAAACAGCAGCTTCTGGTTGTACTGGTAATAGCGTTCGCATTCATAATTCTGAAGAAAATGTACGCTGTAGTAGTTGGTGTTCAGCTCTGTGATAAAGGTGACAATCTCCTGGCTGCTTCCGAAGGCTGCTTCCAGAAAGTCGAAGGCGCGCTCCAGATAAAGCCCTGCCGTGCTTCTTGCATCCTGGAATTTCTGTCTCTCAGTTCCAAAATGTTCTTTGATGATAGCGAAGGCAGAAGCGCCGTTCTCAACAAGCTGGTCTTTTGAGTCTCTGATACAATCTTCCAGAAAACTTTCGATTTTCAGATAGTAATGCTTTTGTGCTGCGGTCAGTAGTTCGGCCGTCTGTTTTTGTTCTTTCTCCACAGAAATACGCTGCAGAAGATCTTCCAGAAAGACGACTGGCTGACCGGACTGTGCGCCGAGAAGACATTCTTTTGCCAGCACTAGCTGCGGATGGAGCATGGTCATGTAGCTCTCCAGGTCGCAGTATTGTTTAAACTGGTTGCTGCATTTTGCGAGAAGAAGACTGATCACGCTCAGTTTCTCATCAAAAGAAGCATGGGCGATTTTTTTCAGCAAAATATCCGGAATGTTTCCGGCGAAGATTTCTTCTATCTGGTAATCGGCCTGATATTTATAGTAGAGTTCCAGATAATTGGCGAAGTCTTTGGAAATCTTGGGATGCTGGATGTACTGGATGATGACCTCACGGTCCACAGTTTTGTTCAGTTTTTCATAGACTTCGATCAGGCGCGAAAGATCCTCCCATCCACGCGGGGTGGCAAAAAATTTCCCGTCCACGGTTGTCTCCATCTTGTAGAAATGAAGTGGCTTTGCGTTAAGGTAAGAGATAATTGCCGGATGAATATGGGCGCGGTATGCATAATTTTTCCAGGCTTCAAAGTCAGGTTCCACCTCAATCTTTTTGACACGATCCATCGTCACGACATCGAATTCACGGACAGAGCGGTTGTACTCCGGCGGATTTCCGGCTGCAACGATGAGCCAGCCCTGCGGAATCTGATGATTTCCGAAGGATTTGCACTGGAGAAACTGCAGCATAGCAGGAGCAAGCGTCTCAGATACACAATTGATCTCATCGATGAACAGAATGCCTTCTTTCAGACCGGTGGCTTCCATTTTTTGATAAATCGAAGCGACAATCTCGCTCATGGTGTATTCGGTCACGGTGTATTCTTTTCCTCCAAAGGATTCTTTGGAGATAAACGGCAGACCGATGGCGCTTTGGCGGGTGTGATGCGTGATGGTGTAGGAAACGAGACCGACACCGCATTCTCTGGCAATTTGCTCCATAATCTGTGTTTTTCCGATTCCGGGAGCGCCGATGAGAAAAATGGGGCGCTGCCTCATGGTGGGAATGACATATTCTCCATATTCATCTTTTAGAAAATAAGCCTCGATGGCATCTTTGATCTCTTCTTTTGCTCGTTGTATATTCATAATGTATTGCTCCTTTTCAATTGATCGGTATCGAGTATCAGTTTGATGGCCCAGGGCGGCACATCCACATCCTGATAGTCTTCCTTCATAAATACAAAGGCAGTTTCGTAGATTGGTTTTTTGACTGGATATGTGCCGTATCCATCGGTAAAATAAATCAGTCCGCGCAGCCGGTGAAACTTCCCGGCAGCCAGAAGCTCATTTACATAGGCGAAGGCCGGACGAAAATCAGTGCCTCCCTGCCCGACAATCTGAAAATGTTTCATATACTCTTTCATCTGCTCCCTGCTGGTGATCAAAGTATCGTTCTGAATCCGTTCATCACACTGGATGAGATGCACGTGAATCTGGCGTGCGAAGCTTTCTGCCTCGTTTAAGACGCTGTATGTTTCTTCCAGAAAATGCTGCACCAGTTCGCCTTTGCACGACATGGAAGTGTCAATGACAATGACAAAATCCTCGATTTTATGGACTTCCTTTGTCTCCTGCGGCTCGATCAGCGGCATGTTCCCATACATTTCCATGCCATAATTGTAAAAAATGTAGTCAAAGGAGTCCATATCCACCTGCATTTCTTCTTTCAAAACGCAGAATTTTCTCAGAAATTCTTTGTAATCGTAGCGCTGTCGATTCTCAATGCAGATCTGTTCATAGAGACTTTTGGAGTCCTCGGACGCTTCTTTGGAAAAGGTTTCCATCTCGGTCTGCATTTTTTCACGAATGTCCTCCCATTTTTGTTGCTGCTGTTGATTTGGATTGTCTGGTTTCTCATTCCAGATGCTGTGGTCATCCACGTAAAATTCGTGTGCAAGCTGCATGACATGCTCCTGCGAGAGGTTTTGGCGCTGCAGGTAATCATATACACCCTGTGCAGTGATCACCTTACTGTGTTGGCGAAGTGCACTGTAAAGTCTTCTTCGAATCTGTGAGCGGGAGCGATAAACGCAGGAGAGATACAGATCATCCATGACATATTCCGCTGCGATATCGCACGAAAGATTCCAGAGAGAAGGATCACGGCCTTTTGCCACAAACATATGGGCAAACAGACAGTGGAAAATCAGATGCAGGTATAGGCGGTTAATCAGCTTTCGGTCTTTTTTGTAAAGCGTAATCAGATGTTCCGGATGATAATAAAAGCCAATGCCTTCCGTTGCAGCCGGATTGACTCCGAAATCCGGTGTAAAGCGAAGCGAGGACAGGGCAACATCCAGAAAACGCATATGCAGATATAATTCGTTGCGGGCATTCGAGAGAATCTGGCCGCACAGCTCAATGAGCTGCTGGTCGCGTTCTTCCTGCCGATAAATTGGATTATCCATAGTTGTTCTTTCCTTTCTGGTGTCTATCATAGCAAGATTTCGGATGGGCGTCAAATGGGAAGCATTCCGTTGACCGGGGAAGTGGTGCACATGCGACCGACCTTCCCTTGTTTGAGGTTTCTTTTTGTGTTATCATGAACGAGAGAAATGTAAGGAAGGAGCACTGGAAAAATGGCATTCAATATACCGGTTGGAGTTTCCGATTTTGCAAAAATTCGTGAAAATGGGTATTACTATATTGATAAAAGCGGATTGATACAGGAATTGCTAAAAACAAATGCCACGGAAGTTACACTGATTACCCGACCAAGGCGTTTTGGCAAGACGCTTGCCATGAGTATGCTGAATTGCTTTTTTGATATCCGAAAAGACAGCAGAATTTTGTTTGAGGGATTGGCAGTATCGAAGGAGGAAGAACTGTGCAGCAGATGGATGAATCAGTATCCGGTTTTGTCTGTATCATTTAAAGATGTTGGCGGGCTGAATTATGAAAATGCATACGGAATGCTGTGTTCTCTTTTTTCGCAATTGTATGAAGAACATATGTATTTGCTGGGAAGTTCTGTGATTTCTGATTATAATAAAGAAACTTTTGACCGTGTGGCAAGAAAAACAGCATCATTAGCCGAAATTAAAAACAGCATCAGTCTTTTGATGAAAATGATGCATCAGTATTATGGAAAGCAGGTGGTGCTGCTGTTTGATGAATATGATGTTCCGCTTGCAAAAGCGAGCAGTTATGGCTATTATGAACAAATGCTGGAAGTGATTTCTGCGATTATGAGTACGGCACTCAAAGATAATTCTTCCCTCCGGTTTGCGGTGATCACCGGTTGCCTGCGTATCTCAAAAGAGAGTATTTTTACAGGAACAAATAATTTTACAACCGATACGATTTCAGATAGTCGGTACAATGAATTTTTTGGCTTTACACATGAGGAAGTCAGAAAAATTTTAGGTGATAACGGATGCAGGGAGCAATTAGAAAATGTGCAGAAGTGGTATGATGGATATCGGTTTGGAAATCTGGATATTTATTGCCCCTGGGATGTGCTCAACTACGTGAAAAAGGTCACGACGGAAGGTGTTGAGAAACCAGAGAATTTTTGGGAGTATACCAGTGACAATGCGGTGATTGGTCTTTTTCTTGAGCGAACCGATTTTGATGTGACGGAAAAATTTGAAACTCTGTTGAGTGGAGGCTGCATCAAAGAAACAATCACAGAAAATCTGACGTATCAGCTGCTGACTTCGTCAGAGGAAAATTTGTGGAGTCTTTTGTATCTGACCGGTTATCTGACGAAAGCAAAGAAAGAAGAATGGGATGGTGTCGAGCGTTTGGAAGGGAGACAGGTTTTGTTAAAAATTCCAAATGCAGAAATTATGGACATTTTTCAGAAATGCGTGGTAGAGTGGTTCAACAAAAAAGCGGTACGCAGTGATCGAAGAGAACTTTTTCATGAATTGTGGAATGGCGGTGAAGAAAAACTTACCGAACTTCTCTCAGATCTTTTGTTTGACACCATTAGTTTTCACGATTACGGGGAAAGCTTTTATCATGCATTTGTTACAGGACTTCTGTCAAGTGCCGGCTATATTGTGGAGTCTAATTATGAGAATGGTCTTGGAAGGTCAGATATTGTGGTAAAAGACAGGCAAAAACGCCGTGCAATTGTCATAGAAGCAAAGATTGCGGATTCGAGCCGGGATTTGGAAAAGGAATGTGCGAGTGCCCTCAGACAGATTGCAGAAAAACAATATGCCAGAAAAATCGAGAGAAGTGGTTTCAAGGCGGTTATTTGTTATGGGATTGCATTTTACCGCAAGGAATGTCTGGTCAGGATAGGAGACGGTTCCGTGTCCTGATTTGCAAAAGATTTGAGTGAAAGAGAGGTATAGAAATTTGAAAAAAATAATAAGTATGATGCTGATCACAGCATTGTCTGTTGCGAGTCTGACAGGCTGTGGACAGGCAAAGGCAGAGGAAGAAAAGCAGGAGTCAGCAACACAGCAGGAGGAGAACACCGATCTTCTTTCCGGCAAGCATGAGGTAGAGCTTGTCATCAAGGATTATGGAACGATTGAGATGGAGTTGGATGCCGACAAGGCACCGATTACGGTGACAAATTTTGTGAATCTGGTGGAGGAAGGATTTTATGATGGATTGACGTTCCACAGGATTATCGAGGACTTTATGATGCAGGGCGGCGATCCGAATGGCGACGGCACGGGCGGCGCAGAAAAAACAATCAAAGGTGAATTTTCCAGCAATGGTGTGGACAATGATCTGTCGCACACAAGAGGAGCTGTCTCAATGGCACGTTCCAGTGATCCGGACAGTGCGAGTTCCCAGTTTTTCATTGTGCATCAGGACAGCCAGTTTCTGGATGGAGAGTATGCCGTGTTTGGATATGTGACGGACGGCATGGATGTCGTGGACAAGATCTGTGAGAGTGCAGAGCCGACAGACAGCAATGGAACGATTCCGAAAGAGCAGCAGCCGGTGATTGAGAAAATTGTAAATAAATAAGGCGGCAGGACAAGAACCGTCCCCTTGTCCTGCCTTTATCCTGTGTAAACATCTGGTTAAACCTTATTTAAACCTCCGTAAATCGCATTGACTTCTTTTTTGGCTAGAATATAATGAAGCCAGACAAAAGAATTTGCATGTCAAAGGAGATAAGAAAATGAAATGTAAAAGTAGAAAAAAACCAATATTAGCAGGCACTCTTGCAGCAGCCATGGCAATCACAGGTGTTACTCCTGTTCTGGCATCTCCTGCGCCGGATGGAAAAACAAATGGGCAGGAACTGGCATCTTCGATGGGAATGGATCAGCAGTGGGAAAACTGGAAAGCAGACTGGGAAACATTAAAAACAGACTGGACACAGATTTCACTGACGCCGGGAAGCGATGAGAGCAAGCTGAATTTTGCATGGTATTCCAAAAAAAAGACAGGCAATGTAGAGAATCAGGAGACATCAGAAGAAAAAACAGGAGCCGACCAGACAGAAGAAGTTGCCTTAACAGAAGAAGCGGATGTACTTGAGGTTGAAGAAGACGAGCCGGGAACAAGCTCTGTGCAGGAAGAACAGGATGGACAAGCTGCTGTTGAGGAACAGCAGGAAGAACCGGTGGAAGAAGTTACTGGTGATAATCAGCAGGGAGAGCAGGTTGTTGTGGAGGAACCTGAGCAGGTGCAAGAAGAGACAGAAAATGAACAGACAGATGAGATTGCCGGTATGGTAGAAGAACTGTTGGGAGATGAGGCGCAGACCGATGCACCGAAACTCATCATCGGAGAAGGAAGAAACATGAAAAATGCGAAAGCATATATCGCTTCTCAGACGGATGCAACGACAGATACTGTAACAGGTACAGAGTATTTGTCCAACAAAGTGACAGCAGAAAATCTGAAGGCAAATACCATTTACTATTATAGTTATCAGAAGGATGACGGTACTTATTCCGAACCGGAAGCTTATACAACAAAAGGAACGGATAAATTTAGCTTTATTTTTGTAGGTGATCCGCAGATTGGATCTTCCAATGAATTAAAAGGAACAGACACCGCAGAATTTTATGAAGCGCAGTCAGATTCTGTGCGCAGCGATGCATTTAACTGGGAAGCAACTCTGAATGCAGCTATGGCAAAGACAAATGAACAGGCAAGCTTTGTGGTATCAGCCGGAGATCAGATTCAGACTACGAAGAAAAAATCACCAAATAAGAGTGCAGATAAGAGTGAAATCGAGTACACTGGTTATTTGAGCCCAGATGTACTGAAATCTCTTCCGGTTGCTACTACCGTAGGAAATCACGATGCAGATAATGCCAATTATACGTATCATTTCAATACTCCAAACAGCAGCGAGCTTGGCTCGAATGGGATTGTGGGCGGAGATTATTATTTTACTTATGGGGATGCATTATTTATGATGCTGAACACACAGGACACTAACGTAGCAGAGCATAAACAGTTCATAGAACAGGCGGTTGCGGAAAATCCAAGCTGTACATGGAGAATCGTAACACTTCATCAAGATATTTATGGTTCTGCAGAACATTCCAATGAGCCGGAAATTACGAATCTTCGTTATCAGCTCGTACCATATTTTGAGGCAAATGATGTCGATGTGGTTCTTACCGGACATGATCATGCATATTCTCGTTCTCAGTTGTTAAAGGGCGGAGTGAAGACAACAGAATACAGTGATGATGAATTTGATGAGGCACTTGATCGTGATATGGATGCAGGCGAGAATCCTGAGACGAGAACTGAGGCACCAGGAAATATTCAGGCAGACTCTACAGATGAGGCAGATCAGAAATATCTTGGATATTTGAATGAAGTCATGGATAAAAATGCAGTAGAAAAAACAGACAAAGAAGTAGCTGTGAATCCGGAAGGAATTCTTTATATGACAGCGAACTCTTCTTCTGGAAGCAAGTACTACGATCTTGTCCCAAGAATGCAGTCATATATTGCCAGCAGATGGCAGGAAGATGTACCGACATATTCTGTGATTGATCTGACAAAGGATACATTTACCATTCGCACTTACCGCACTGATAACGATGAGCAGATTGATAAGACGTTTACAATCAAAAAGACAAAAAAAGTCAGTGTGTCAAAAACATCCGCAAAGATTGCGACACAGACTTATACCGGAAAAGCACTCAAACCGGCATTCGAGGTAACGTTAAATGGAAAGACACTTCGCGAGGGCATTGATTATACAACAACATATTCCAATAATGTAAATACCGGTAAAGCAAAAGTTGTCATCCAGGGAAAAGCTGGATATTCCGGAACAAAAACCGTGTATTTCCAGATTGTTCCGAAGAAAGTTTCTATGAAATCTGTGAAATCTTCTGCGAAATCTTCTGTGAGCGTGAGTTATGCAAAAGCATCCGGAAATGTAAGCGGTTATGAGATTACGTATGCTACAAACAGCAAATTTAAAAGTGCGAAGTCTGTCAGGACAAAGAACACCAGCTATATACTGAAGTCAATCAAAAGAAATACGACTTGTTATGTAAAGGTAAGAGCATACAAAACAATTGATGGAAAACGTGCATATGGCGCTTACAGCAGTGTATCGAAAGTAAAGGTAAAATAACATTTATGAATAAAGCAATGATACGAAGGGGATGTCTGGCATTTGCCGGCATCCTTTTCCTTCTGTTTTTGTACCATTTTAATCAGATTGAAAAGGTGACACTGCTGGAAACAGAAGGTCGGAGTTTTGAAAAGGCAGTGGTGGAGAAAATTGTTCAGGATAATGAGACGGAACATGGAAATACAGTGGGAGACCAGCAGGTTCTACTTCGACTGTTGACCGGGGAGTACAAAGGCGAACTGGTGGAAGCAATCAGCTCTTCCGGTTACCTGTATGGTGCGCATTGTACGGTTGGAATGAAGGTGATTGCCATTATCAGTGAGTCCTCCGGTGAACTGGTGGCTTCTGTGTACAGCCAAAACAGAGAACCAATGGTGCTTTTTATGGTAGTTCTGTTTGTGGCAGTTATTGTACTGATTGGCGGAAAGAAAGGAATTTCTTCGGTGGCGGCTCTTGGATTTACTTTACTTTGCATCTGTTTCCTTTTTATGCCGATGATTTACAAAGGAATGTCACCGATAGGGGCTGCTGTTCTGGTCATTATCATTACAACCGTAGCAACGATGTATCTCATTGATGGATTGTCAGCAAAATCTGTTGCGGCTATGGCGGGAACGATTCTCGGTGTTGTGGCAGCTGGCGCATTTGCCTGGATTTTCGGCAAACTGACAGGAATTACCGGATACAATGTGGATGATATTGAAAATCTGATTTACGTGCAGGATATGACGGGAATCCGTGTGGGAGAACTTTTATTTGCCGGTATTTTGATTGCGGCTCTTGGTGCTGTGATGGATGTGGGAATGTCGATTTCCGCGACGATTGCAGAATTAAAATTGAAAAATCCTGATATGACGGCGGGAGAATTGTTTCAGTCCGGGATGCATGTGGGAAAAGATATGATGGGAACGATGTCAAATACGTTGATTCTTGCATTCACCGGAGGTTCACTCAATACGCTGGTGTATATTTACGCTTATAATTATGAGTACCGGCAGATTGTAAATATGTATTCCGTGGGAATCGAATTGATGCAGGGAATCTCTGCAAGTCTTGGAGTTGTCTTGACAGTGCCGTTTACGTCATTGATTGCTGCGTGGCTCTTGCAACAGAATTCGCAAAAGTCCCGAGATACATCAAAATAGGAAAAAATATAAATCATGGTATCTTGACACATATCATATACTATATTAAAATTAATTTAAGAAAGTAATTAAATTAATTTTGTTTTGTTGTGACGGAGGGGTATATGGCGAAAAGTATAACGCTTGCAGATATTGCGGCAAGAGTCGGAGTGAGCAATGTAGCAGTTTCCAAAGCATTGTCCGGCAAGCCTGGTGTAAGCGATGAATTAAGAATGAAAATCAAACAGATTGCGGATGAAATGGGGTATGTTTCAAATACAGCTTTAAAAAGTGCTTCTGTGGAGACGGGAAATATCGGTGTGGTGATTCCGGAAAATTACTATGGATATTCCACCTCGTTTTATGGGCAGCTTTATGAACGTGTAGTACGTGCGTTATTTGAGAATAAATATTATGGAATTCTGGAAATCCTGTCGAAAGATGATGAAAAAAATGGAAAACTTCCGAATGTCATGCTGGATGGGAAGGTAGATGGACTGATTTTCTTGGGACAGTTGGATCGTGATTATATCGAAAAGATGGTGAAGCAGACGGAACTCCCTGTATTTTTCCTGGATACGTATGTGCCGACGGTGGATTTTGACACGGTTATTTCTGATGGATACTATGGCATGTATATGATGACGCGCTACTTGATCGATCAGGGACATCGTCGAATCGGTTTTGTGGGGAATGTGGACAGTACCAGTAGTATTATGGATCGTTTCTGGGGCTATCGAAAAGCACTGCGGGAAGCCGGAATTGCTTTTTTGCCGGAATGGGAGATTTCCGACCGGGAAAAAGAGGGCAGGGCGTATGAGCGATTGGAATTGCCGGAAGAAATTTTGGATGCATATGCCTGCAATTGCGATCTGGTTGCGCATCGTCTGATTCAGACTCTGGAGGAAAATGGTTATGCAGTACCGCAGCAGGTTTCGGTCGTGGGATTTGACAATTTTCTGCCGATGGGAACGGCTATGGATGATCGGATTACGAGCTACGAGGTAAATATGAAGCGAATGGCGGAAACTTGTGTAAAGTCTCTGATTCGAAAAATGAAACATAAAAAATATGTATCGGGAATTCAGATTGTCACAGGAAAAGTTGTGTTAAAGAAATCTGTGATGCCAAGAATTTAATTTAATTAATTTAAAAAGTAGATTTATAAAAATAAGAGAAAAGAAGGAGTTATAAACAACTCCTTCTTTTTGTTCATAAACAAAAATTAATTATTAAGATATTAATTTATTAACATAAAAATAAATTAAAAAGTAGAAGTGCTGTTGTAGAAATGCACAAAAAATAAATGTAAAATTTGAATATAATAACGAAAATATGATTTGAAAGCGAAAAACGGCAATTAGCACTTGACTTTGCAAAAGCAGCACAGGGTGATGAGAAATTGCAGGAAGTTGTGGGCATGTATATCCGCAGACTCGGCACGGGAATTGTCAACATTGTCAATATTTTCCGACCGTAGCTGGTACTGCTTGGCGGTAGACTTTCCGGACAGGGAGAGGCGTTGACGAAACCACTTACCGCAATCATGAAGGAAGGATGTTTCGGAGGAGACAAGGGAGAACTTCCGGAAATTGCAATTGCAGCACTTGGCAACAAGGCCGGTATGATCGGCGCTGCAAGTCTGATATAAAAAAGAGAGTGATTTTAAGGCGGCAAAGATGCAAATCTGCCGCCTTATTTAGAATAAAGGAATGATAGTTATGTTTGAAAGAGTAAAAGTAGTTCAGATTAATGAGCATATATGGCTTCTGAACGATGCAGATGAGGCAACGGGATACCTTGTGGTTGGTAAAGAGAAGGCACTGATCATTGATACCATGAACGGATACGAAGATGTAAAGGCGATTGCGAAGACGCTGATGGATCTTCCGCTTACGGTGGTTAATACGCACGGACATCCAGATCACATTTTTGGAAATGTTTATTTTGATGAGGTCTATATGCACCCGGATGATTGGGAACTTGCCCGCAATTATACAAAAATTCCAGAATTTCAGAAGGCAGTGGGACAGCGCAATCTGAAATTTCCTCCGTTGCTTCCTGTAAAGGAAGGCGATATCTTTGATCTGGGAGGAGTAACACTGGAAGTGTATCACATACCAGGACACACACCTGGAGGAATCTGCCTGCTGGATCGAGAAAATCGGATTTTATTTACTGGAGACAGCATCATTGAGCAGACGTGGATGCAGATGAAAGAGAGTCTTCCGATTCCAGTATTCTTTGAGTCTTTAAACAAAATAACAGAGATTCTCTTTTTATTCCGGAAAGCGGAAATGGAATGCCGGACATTTTGAATGAATGTCTGTATGAGTTGCGCTGGCTTATGAAGATGCAGATGGAGGACGGAAGCGTACGACACAAACTGACATCTATGCGTCACGCTAATTTTGTGATGCCGCATGAGGACAAACGTCAGATGATTCTGTTTCCGGTATCGACCATGGCAGTCGCGGATTTTGCCGCAATTATGGCTCTGGCATCCCGTGTGTATAGCCCATATGAGGAGGTTTTTGCACAGGAAGTGCTGCAGGCTGCAAAGAAGGCATGGAGCTGGTTGGAAAATCATCCGGAGTTTATTGGATTTGAAAATCCACAGGGATGTAATACCGGTGATTACGCAGATGCGGATGACAAAGATGAGCGTTTGTGGGCCGCATCGGAATTATATCGGGCTTGTGGCGATGAAAAATATCTGAAGGCTGCATCAGAGTTTGTCAATCAAGTTTCTGATCTTACTGCGATGGGATGGAGTGATGTTGCAGGATTTGCAGGATGGGCTTTTTTAACAGAGAATACGGACAGCAAAGAAGGAAAAACAGAGTTTTGTGAATTGCAGAACAGATTTCGAACTGTTTTTTTGGAAAAAGCAGAAGAAATCGTGAAAATAAGTCAGAAAAGCGGATACTTTGTGGCTTTGGAAAGCGAGGACTATGGATGGGGAAGTAATATGGTGCTTCTGAATCGCGCAATGATTCTGGCAACGGCTTATCTTCTGAAACCGGAAGAAAGCTATTTAAACACGGTAGTAAGACAGATGGACTATTTGTTGGGAATAAATGCTGTTGGGTATAGTTATATCACAGCAGTCGGCAGTGGTTCCTGTAAAAATCCCCATAACAGGGTAACTGTGTCTGACGGAATAGAAAACACGATACCGGGCTTTGTAGTAGGAGGCGCAAATGAGCATCCAGTTGATGAAAAAGCAGAATGGTTAATTGTTCCGGGAACACCGTCGATGAAATGCTTTTTGGATATCTGGGAGTGTTATTCTTTAAATGAGATAACGATTTACTGGAATTCACCGGCTATTTTTGTGGCTGCGTTTCTAACAGATGTAAACTCATATAAAGAACGCAATAGAATCTAAACTTATAAGGAATTAGCGAAGATGCAGATGTGATATTCAGCATAATTATTTCCATTTGACAGGAAATATCTATGAAGTAAAAATAAGACATTCTTTTGACAGATGTCAAGGATTATTTTATAAAAATAGGAGGAAATTTACTATGGGATTTCGAGAGGATTTTGTGTGGGGCGCTGCGACAAGTGCATATCAGATTGAGGGCGCGGTAACTGGAGAAGGAAAAGGAGAGCATATCTGGGATGTCTGCACGAGAGAACCGGGATATGTATTTGAAAGGCATACAGGAGAAGTGGCTTGTGACCATTACCACAGATATCGCGAGGATGTAAAAATCATGAAGGAAATCGGCCTGAAAGCCTACCGTTTTTCGATTGACTGGTCACGTGTGCTGCCGGATGGATTTGGCCGCGTCAATGAAAAGGGAATTGCATTTTACAATGCATTGATTGATGAACTTCTGGAAAATGGAATCGAGCCATATATCACACTGTTTCACTGGGAACTTCCGTATGAAATTTATAAGCGCGGCGGATGGATGAATCCGCAGATTGTAGAATGACTTCGTGTTCCGTTAAGAGATACATTTGAGATGTCTCACAATGCACTGAAAGCGCATGGAAGAGCCGTACAGATGCTTCGTCAGTATGGAAAACAGCCGTTGACGATTGGATATGCTCCGACTTGCGGTATGTGCTATCCGGAAACAGAAAAAGCAGAAGATATCGAGGCGGCAAGACAGGCACAGTTTGCACTGCAGCCGGATGACCGCAACTGGACCTGGAACATTTCCTGGTGGTCTGATCCGGTTCTTCTTGGACATTATCCGGAGGAAGCTCTTGTTCGCTATGAGAAATATCTTCCAAAGATTACAGAAGAAGATATGAAATTGATCTCTGAGCCGATTGATGTATATGGACAGAATATTTATAATGGTAGATGTATCCGCATGGGGGCAGACGGAAAGCCGGAAGAAGTAAAGAGATACGAGGGATTTCCAAAGACTGCCATTGACTGGCCGGTGACACCGGAATGTCTGTACTGGGGACCGAAATTTTTGTATGAGCGTTACCAGAAACCGATGTATATTACAGAGAATGGTATGTCCTGTCATGACGTGATTTCTCTGGACGGCAAAGTGCACGATCCAAACAGAATTGATTTTCTGGCGAGATATCTTCATGAGCTGAAACGTGCAGCAGGAGAGATTGATCTGCGAGGATACTTCCAGTGGTCGCTGATGGACAATTTTGAGTGGGCAAAGGGATATTCAGAGCGTTTTGGTCTGGTTTATGTGGATTACAAGACACAGGAGCGAATCCTGAAAGATTCTGCATATTGGTATCGCGATGTAATCAAAAACAATGGTCAGCAGTTATAGAAGGATAAAATTTTTAAAGTAATCAAGGTTTTGACACCTAAATCATTTTATGAATGAAGCAAGAAAACAGGAGGAATAGATATGTGCAGCAGTCCATTTGAGACATTAACATCAGAAAGAATAAAGATGGGAAGATTTATCATTGTTTCTGATCAAGTAAAAGTCAATGACAAAGTCTGCCCTTATGATTATTTGGAGATGAAAGAAGGAGTCTGCATCCTTCCATTTCATGGCGATAAGGTCATTACTTTAAAGGAATACCGTTATCCAATCCGCTCCTGGCAGAGGGAACTGCCGGGAGGATTAATTGATCCAGGTGAAACACCAGAAACGGCGGCAGAGAGAGAATTGCTTGAAGAAACGGGATATCATGTGGAACAGCTCATTTCGCTCGGGGCTTTTTATCCTTCTTTCGGCTCTACCAACGAAAAAATTTATCTGTTTGAGGCGGTTTGCGCTAAGCGAATAGATACTAGCCTGGATGAGGCGGAAGTTCTGAATCTGGAAGAAATTCCAGTCTCAGAACTGGAACATATGATTGCTTGTGGAGAATTTATGCATGGAGCCGGGCTTGCAGCCTGGGCTAAACACTGCTGTCCTTCCAAAAAATAGTTGATATCGAGTGAGACATTGGGGACGGTTCTAGTCCGGAATTTAAAAATTCCGAGCCAGAACCGTCCCTTTGTACACATGTTCCATACCTGCATCCCATTTTAATTTCAGATTGCAAAATACCTAAAAAATGGTATAATTTTATATAAGTATACGATTTTGTGCACAGAGGTGAAGAAAAATATGGAAAAGAATATTTTTGATTCGGGTATCCATTTTGACACCCGAATCATATGTATGGAATCATCCGAAGAGGAAGGAGGTAACGGTGCACTGTGTGGGTGCTATGTTCAGCAATGAAAATGGAATGATTGTTCTGGAAGGTTATCACCGGCTGTTTGATGATCTGTCTCAAAAACGTGCTGTGGCCAAGAACAGACAAGGTGATTGCGAGAACATTGATTCATGTAAGATATGATGTTGCCATACATAAGAGAGTTTCACATTACAGAAAAAGCAACAAAGATAGGAGGGTATGAAGTGAAAAAGAAAAAGTGGATGGCAGCGTGCCTTGCGTTTGCTTTGAGTATCAGCAATAGTTTTTGCTATACAGGGGCAGCTACTGTTGATTTGAACTTAACGGAAGATGGTGTGGAAAATCAAATGCTGGAGGAAGAACAGCCAAAGGAGGATTTGCCATCTGTTGGGACACAAGAGCTGGACATTTCTGAGACGGATGTTTCTGAGTTAGATGTCTCTGAGTTGGAAAATTCTGAATTGGAGACTTCAAAATCAGAGACTTCTGAATTGGAAGAATCTGAACCGGAGACTTCTGAGATAGAATTTCCAGGAGATACTCTTATTTATCATGCACAGGATGCAGAGATTTCTGCACAGAAGATTGAGGATGAATGGTACTTGTTTCTTCCTTCAACAGAACGTGCAGAGGCGTTTCGGGTAGAATGCCAGCTGGAAGATGGATCTGAACTTTGGATTTCAGGCAGTCAGAAAGAAGAAGGGGTTTTACTGGAAGAGGAAATGGATCTTTCTTCTGTTGCAGTTGAGGAAGAACATGTCTGGCCGGTGCAATTATCCATCCGTAAAGAAAATACATTGGTGGCAGAACAGAAACTGAATGTTATGTACTCGGAAAATATTTCTTCTATGTTTATCACAAGCAAGGATAAGGACAATGCAGGCCGGGACTACGTGGATGCTGTTAAGGGAAATAAAGGTTCTGGCAGTATGACTCTTTGTGATGCAGATGGAAATGAAATTTACAACAGTACTTTTAAAGAGATTAAGGCGAGAGGAAATTCCTCATACAAGTATTATCCGAAAAAGTCCTATCAGATAAAGCTGGGTGACAAAGCTTCTTTAATTCCGGGGACAAAGGAACATAAAACCTGGATTTTGCTTGCTCAGTACAACGATCCTTTGAAAATTGCAGATAAGACGTGGAAAGATGTTGCCAATTATCTGGATGATGCATATGAGCCGGATGAGACGTACACGGATCTGTATTATGACGGGGAATACCGTGGGACGTATATGATTTCTGAAAAAGTACAGATTGATTCTGAAAGAATCGACATTACAGATGCAGAGGCATTGTATGAGGAATGCAATGAAAATTACGGCAGTGATGCTGTGATTCAGAAAGCGAAGAACAAATACGGAAAATATTACAAATACACGGAAGGCTTGACGGAACCAGAGGAGCGTTCTTTTTTGCTGGAGATGAATGGAAGAGCCGGGGATGAAGTAAACTGGTTTAAACTGAAATCCGGCCTTGGAATCAATATTAAAACTCCCGAATATGTGGGAAAAAATGATGGAAAATATATCAGTGAATATGTGCAGGAATTTGAGAATGCCATTATGGCGATGGATGAAAATGGCAATCACACAGGTCAGAATCCGGATACAGGATTGTTTTATTATGATTATGCAGATCTGGATAGCCTTGTGCGTATTTATCTTCTGAACAGTGTTTCCGGATACAATGACGGATTCTGGAGATCGCTTTATATGTATAAGGATACGGAAGGTTTGATGAAATTCGGACCTATCTGGGATATGGATTTGACACTCGGAACAGGATGGATCAATCCTCCTGAAGCGCAGAGTGAACCGATGGGATTGACGGTATGGGGCAGCCATCTGATACAGATTCCAAGTTTCAGACAGGCAGTTCGTACTTATTATGAAGAACATTTTCCGACAATCTCAGCAGCACTTCAGGGAGACAGCGAGGCGTCAGCCCAGACGGGAATCACCCCGTTGTGGGACAGAGTTGAGCAGGTCAGAGCGTCTGCGCGTATGGATTATAAAGTATGGCCAATTCGGATCAAATGTGCCTCTCCGTACGCAAAATATCCAAATCAGACATACGCAGAGTACCTTGCATCAGGGTGCATTCCGCTGTTTGAATTATGGCCGGAGGATATGACGTTTGATCAGGTTGCAGATGCAAGGATTGCATGGCAGAGGGAACATGACAGCTGGCAGCAGAGCTATTTTGGAGGAATGCAAACGGAGCATGCACATGTATATGGTGCTGCGACAGATAATGGCAATGGAACACATACAAGAGCATGTATGGGATGCGGAGAAATAAAAACAGAAGACTGCAAGAAAACACTGGTCTCACAGACAGAGCCGTCTGCATCCGATATGGGACATGAAATATACGAATGCAGCGTCTGTAAGGGAAGGCAGACTGTAAATACGACACTGGAACGCAGTGAAAAATTTACAAAATCGAAAATCACCTATAAGGTTCTTATAAAGGATCAATGTGTAAGACCGAATCAGGCAGTTTCTGCGACGAAGAAATTGCCGTCCACGGTCAAATTTGGAGGTATTACTTATCGAGTATATCCGACAAGCCAGGAGGCATTTGGAACACCGCCCTCATTAAAGGCGACAAACGCAGGTTATAACAGTGTGAAAATCAGCTGGAGTAAAGTAAAAGGTGCGGATGCAATGGCGATTTACCTATATGATCCGGTAAAAAAGAAGACGACCTGGAAGGCAAATGTCCCACAGGCACAGGGAAGCTATGTGATGTCTGGTCTGACAAGCGGCAAAAAATATGATTTTAAAGTACGGGCATTTTATTGCGATTCGGAAGGAAGGGAGCTCGGAAAATATTCCAAGGCTGTCAGTGCAGTACCGGAGCTTGGCAAATTAAGTTCTGTTTCTGCTGACCGAAGATCCTATAACAGCGTGAGACTGAGCTGGAAAGCTCCAACAGAGGCAGATGGAGTATCCATTTATCTGTATCATCCGTCAACAAAACGTACAACCTGGAAGGTCAATGTGAAAAAAGGAACTTCTGATTATACGATGTCGGGACTTAAGACAGGGCAGGTGTACTATTTTAAGATGCGTTCCTATAAGAATGTCAATGGTAAGAAAATCTATGGCGCGTTTACAGGCACGTTATCAGCCACCCCATCTCTTCTGGTTCCAAAGAATTTTTCTGTAGAATCAAGTGCGCGGGGAAATGCGAAACTGAAATGGACAGAGTCTACAGGAGCACAGTATACATCTATTTATCTGTATCATCCGTCAACAAAGCGTACAACCTGGAAAGCTGATGTGAAAAAGGGGACATCCAGTTATACCTTTAAAAAGCTGACCAGTGGGAAGCGGTATTATTATCGAATCCGCTCCTATCGCTATGTCGATGGAAAGAAAGTTTTTAGCAGATTTTCAAATGTGGAATCTGTTGAGATACAATAAAGATGAAAAGGAGGAAGACGAAGTGAAAAAGAAAATGGTAAGTCTTTTTCTGGCATTTATGATGACTGTAACTGCAATGCCTGTGCAAATATTTGCAGATACGATTGTGGATGGTGCACAAACGGAAGCTTCCGATGTTGTATCTGCATCGGAACCAGATTCTGTGGAAATTCAGACGGAAGAAGATATTTCCGGTGAAGAGGAAACAGAAGAGACACAGGAAACAGAAGAAGCAGAGGAAAAAAAGGAAACTTCCGATGAGGCGGAGGTAGTGCAAGAGGAGATTCTGGAGGAAACAGAAGAACAAAAGGAAGAGACTTTTGTAAAAAACAGCAGCCAGATTAATCTTCTTGACAAAACAGAGTACAGCATTGTCAATGGTGTTTCTGAGACAGCACTGATCATGAGAAATCAAAATAATGAAAGTATCATGGGATCCATGCTTACGGTAAGTCCAAGCAGCAATGCTACATTTAAAGCCAGCTACGGCAATTATTATACCGAGGGCAGTACGGTTGAATCCAGAAAAGAAAAGGCAGAAAGCTGGTCAGATTCTGACTGGATTATGATCAGTGTTATGAATCAGGCGGCTGCCTACGAAGCTGCAACAGGCGGAAAGGTGCTCGCTGCAATCAATGCCGATTATTTTAACATGAGTACGGGTATGCCGCTTGGATCTGCAATTATGGAGGGAAATCGTGACCTTCATGCAGATAACAGTGAACCGTATTTTGCAGTTTTAAAAGATGGTACGTATACAATCCGTGATGGATCTGTTCCGAAGGATGACGTTGAAGAGGCAATCTCAGGACCTTTCCTTTTGCTGGATCCGGATCAGGGGATTGATGCATCGACCTGGGAAGACAATGATCTCATGCCTCGCCAGTCAATCGGTCTGACTGCGGATGGAAAAGTTGTGATGATTGAGATTGATGGACGTCAGGAAAAATCAGTCGGTGCAACACTTGCGCAGCTGACAGAAGTGTTAAAAGCGCAGGGCGTTGTGAAGGCAATTTACCTGGATGGAGGCGGATCTGCTACTACCGCAGCAAGACGGGAAGGCGGAGAACTTCAGGTAGTAAACAGTCCGAGTGATGGATTTGAACGTGATGTATCAACGGCTCTTCTAATTGTGGCAACAGGGGAGACAGAAACAGCGTTTGACCATGTTTCCATCAGTCCGAAAAACAAAGTTTACACTCCTGGAAGCAGCGTTACGTTCAAACGTAAGGGAATCAGTGCTACAGGTGAGGAAGCAGAACTCCCGGAAGAAGGACTTGCATGGGCGCTTGCACAGGAAAGCGAACAGTATGGTAAGATTGATGAAAACGGTGTCTATACGGACAATGGCTCTGTAACAGAAGAGCATAAGGTTCAGGTGCAGGTGATTTACAATGGCCGTGTGGTTGGAAGCAGTTATATCACAATTGCGCAGCCGGATGAAATTCGCTTTGTCAATGATTCGCTGAACTTAAATTATGAAGAAGAAAGCAACTTGGGACTTCGTGTTTATAACAAGGGTCGAACACTGAATCTGAATGCCGGTGATATTGTGTGGACCATCGAAAATATTGCAGCAGCGACCGGAAGTGATCCGAATACAAAGGCGGGATCCTTTAAAGAAGATGGCTATACCTTTGTGGCATCTGCGAACGACTCTACTGGAGGCTTATCCGTACAGTCAAAGGTTACGGCAACTTCCAAATGGGATGAGACGCTCAAGGCAGAGATTACAGTTGGAATCGGTACTGCACCTCAGGTGGTACTCGACGGCGGCGATGAGGACGGGCACAATTATAGCAATGTCGCTTATGTTCATGCAAACCCAAGCGGTGGCGGTCTGGTATATGAAACCCATGAAGAGGATCATGGAGACATCATCGTGGTACATTACATCAATGGAGACGGGTCAAGCCGCGGCGGTGTTGCATCTGCAGAATCGGTTGACATTGATCAGGGACCAGTCCGTTTTGGAAGACGTTCCTTAAAGCTGAATTATGATTTTACGAATATCAATGGAACGGAAGGTGCCTGTGTTGGCTTTGATAAAGATATTTTGCTGACGGGAAGTCCGACAGCAATCGGTATTTGGGTATATGCACCGGAAGGCACGCCAAACCTGTGGCTTCGTCTTCGTTGTAAAGTGCGAGCAGGTACTGCTTCAGAAACAATTCAGACGCTTAATTTTACAGAAGCGCAGAATACTGCAACAGATGGAACAAAAGGCGGTATCAATTGGGTTGGATGGAAATATCTTACCTGTGATCTGTCAGATCAGGCAGGACCGATTGCATTGATTGCCGGTGAAACAATCCGTATTATGGATGTTCCGGGACTTGGCATGGGTCAATGGGTGTGTGTAAAGGATGCTTCCGGAAATATAACGGAGCCGCAGTTTGTCGGACATCAGAAGGGCTCTATTTATCTGGACGGCATGGAATTTGTATTTGGAAATAATCCGAGTGATACGGATAATCCTGAGATCCGTTCCATCACTGCCGGAGAAGGCTCCAACTACACCGATCAGGAAATTTCCGCAGACGGAAAGACTGTATTTAAGAGCAATGAACTGAGTTTTCGCGGACAGTTTGCGGACATCAGCAACAAAAATACAACCGGCATTGATTTTGTCAATATTTACTTGGATGGTGTGAATGTATCAGACAGCGACCGGTGTGTAACACAAATCAATGACGGTACGATTTATCTCAACAATATGCGTATGGCCAATGGCGTACATGCAATTAAGATTCTGACAAGAGACAAGGCAGGAAATGAAGCAGTCGTTACCAGAAGCTTTATTGTGGATGGAAGCAATGAGGGACTGACTTCGGTGAGTCTGGAAAAAACAGAGGACTTTGCAACACTTGGCAAAAATTATGTATTAAAGCTGGAGTCCAACAGGATTGAGGACGTAAGCGCAGTAAAGACGGACATTCAGATAGGAACGAACTGCCCGGTGAAGGAGGTAAGACTGTCTGAGGAGTATGATGAAAGCTATACATACGATGCAGAAACAGGACTTCTCTCCATAGAAGCTTTACGCAAAGAAGGTGGATTATCGGAAGGAGAGGGAACGATTGCACAGATTGAACTGTCTGTTCCTTCGACATTGCCGGATCCTTCGTTTGTGACATACCAGATTAAAAACGGCGTTGTTACTTATGCGGAAGACAAGGATTCTACTGTGGTGAATACATTTGCTTCTGATTCCGTAAAAGTGCCGGTAGAATCTGCATATCAGGTCATTCCTGGTGTGATGCTTGTGGGCAGCGATTCCGGAAAAATTGAAGTAAAAGATAGCGAGGGCAATCCTGCCTCTGGCGTCGAGGTATATAATGGCTCTGAGTTGGTAGGAAAGACCGATGCACAGGGTGTGCTTCTTACGGATGCATTCACCAATCAGGTGCAGAAATATTCTCTGTATGCAAAAGGTGACGATGGCTATTCCTTCGCTGTGACGGGACAAAGTGTTGCATCTTCATCATTCGGAGAAGGTGTTCCGTATCACATTCTGGTAAATGCTTCTTCTAATCCGGATACATCGAAAAATATCAGTTGGATGGCAGAGCCATTGTCATCTGCAGAAGAAGCGATCGTGCAGTATGCGAAAACGGATCTTTATCAGAGTCAGGGAGAGGCTTCCTTTGCGGAAGTAAAAGGAACCAGTCAGATACAGGGCTTTACAGGAAGCGGTAACATCGAAAATAATTATGGTGTTCGCATCAATGCAGTCACAATCACCGGATTGGATCCGGAAACAGAATATACATATCGTGTCGGTGACGGCGAGAAATGGTCCGAAGTAAAAACTTTCCGTACCGTTTATGCGAAGGATGCTGACAGAAAAAATGAAACAAATTTCTTTGTGATTGGTGATACACAGGCCGGCGGTGAAAGCTTGGATAATCTCAAGACTATACGGGAAAAGTTAAATGCCGAAGACTATGATTTCGGTGTTCAGCTTGGTGATTCGCTGGAGTCTCCATCTATTTACGGTGAGTGGGACGAGGTGCTGCAGCAGTTTTCACAGTTTGTCGGACATGATTTTATGCATGTCATTGGAAATCATGAGCTTTATGGAGATGAGACGAATGAACATGCATCTGCCATTTACAACCTGCCTTCCAAAGATTATTATTCTATGGTTTATGGAAATGTGTATGTGGCAACAATCAGTTATACAGAAAGCCGTGAGAAACTCGCTGAGGCAGCAAACTGGCTTGCAGCCGATGCGGCAGCTTCCAAAGCAACCTGGAAGATTCTTGTGATGCATCAGCCGTCGTACTATACCAATCCAACTGGCGGCAGTGAGCCTGTGAACGAATTGCTGCCTCCAGCTATCGATCAGGCGGGTATTGACTTTGTATTCTCGGGTCATGACCACAGTTATGCAAGAACGTATCCGATTACGAATCATGAACTTGCATCTGATGTTGATGTGGAAGAAATGGAGGAAGAAGACTACAGCGGTTACAACGGCAATGGTGTTGTATACTATATCTGTGGTTCAACAGGTGAAAAATCTTATGCAGTTGTAAATAATCCACAGTTCCATTTTGCAAGAGCAGATCAGGAATTCAGTCACGGTATTTATCTGACGGTAAAAGCGGACGATGAGAGCATCACAGTTACAACACATGATGGCGATACGGTTTACGACAGCTTTACAAAGCTAAGTGACTGTGCCGGAGGAAATCATCAGTATACACTCCATGAAAACGGAAAGCTTTTCTGCAATAAGTGCCAGAGACGTTTTGACGCAGAGACAACAGGATATACAGGATTTATGACAGACAGCACGGGATCTCGCATGTATTTTATTAATGGAAAATATCAGACTGGCTTCCAGAGAGTCGGAAATGACCTGTATCTGTTTGACGAGAACGGACTTGGCATGAATACAACGCTGAAGATTGGAACAATCGAATATGAATATCAGGATGGTGCTTATGTTTCTTCGACAGATTCACAGGCGGGAAAGGTTGAGTTTGGATTCTGCGGTGCAGACGCAAGTGTAGATGGTGATGATGAGCAAAACCTGATCTATGCTTACCAGGCAGGAAATGAGATACTGAATATCGGCATCAATCCTTTGAAGGAAAATGCGGGCGGAACGATGAAAAACTGGTCGGGACACAGAGAGCTTCCATGGCAGAACCATCGTTATACAATCCGGACCGTCAAGATTGCAAAAGGCGTCACAAATATTGGCTCTTACTTTATGCAGACTTCACTGAATCCTGCTTCTCAGGAACTTCAGGGATTAAAGCCGGCTCTTTGCGAGGTTGAGATTCCTGGTACAGTGAAAACAATTGGCAAATATGCATTTTCACATGCGTTGAATCTGTTAAATGTTGAGATTCCAAAGAATGTTACAAAGATTGAGACAAGGGCATTCCAGTATATTGAAGGAATCCATGTGACAATGCGCAGCAAAAAAGCACTCACTATTGCAAAATATGCGTTTAACGAGACTGGAAAATCAGCAGTTCTGACAATGCCATGTTCTGAATCATGGGTACAGGCAGAGGATAAAAAGACATTTGTATTTACAGGAAAACGGGAGTACATCAATCACAGTGCAAGTGACCTTGTCACTACGACAACGAAACCGACGGCAACGAAAAAAGGAGTCAAAAAGACGGTTTGTGAGCTTTGCGCAACGACAACAGAACAAAAGACCTTTACTCTGGATGCAGGTGAGACATTCAAAGTAAAAAATGTAACGTATCAAGTTTCTGTGAAAGATCAGGCTGTTACGACGACTGGACAGTCCGGTCTTCCGAAAACAGTTACTTATGGAGGCGTTACGTATGCTGTGACTACACCGCTTTCATCTATCTCGGGCTTTGCTGTGGAGCCCGCAGGTTCTGCCTCAATTAAGTTATCTTGGAAGAAGGTAAGTGGTGCTCAGAAATATCTTATTTATCAGTATAATGGTACAACGAAGAAGTATACAAAGATTGCAGAAGCTGGTTCGGGTACGACGAATTACAAAGTGACTGGACTTAGCAGCGGAACATCGTATTCTTATCGTGTACGTGCATACAAAAAACAGAATGGTCAGCCAGTATACAGTAAACTTACCAGCTTATTATCTACCGTGACTGCACCGGCGGCACCGAAAAACTTCAAGGCTCAAAAAATTACTTACAACAGCATTCAGTTAAAATGGGATAAGACAAAGGGTGCACAGTACTACGTTGTTTACCGTTATAATACGACCAAAAAGGAATATGAACGCATCAAAGTTGTAAAGAGCAGCATCACAGATTTTACAGATATGGGACTGGAGACAGGACGTAGCTATACGTATAAAGTGCGTGGCTACAGAGTACAAAATGGTAAAAATTATTATGGCTCTGTTTCCAAAGCTGTCAGTGCAAAACCGGCACTTGGGGCAGTCCACAGAAGCAAAGTATCTGTTGTGAACAAAAACAGAGCATATTTTTCCTGGGAAAAGGTAAGTGGTGCTCATGGCTATGAACTTTACCGTTCATCGACAGAACAAGGTACGTATCGTTTGTTAAAAGACATCAAAGTACTTCGCAGCTACACAACTTCGAAATACACGAAAAATCATGTGTTCTATTACAAAGTGAGAGCGTACCGAAAGGTTGACGGCAAAAAGGTATACAGTTCTTATTCTGCTCCGTTCAAAGTGAGCTATCAGGACGGAAAAATGAAAGTAACCAAAGACTGATTAAAAAGCGGATTGATTCCGAAAAAACAGATAATCAGATAACAAAAAAGGCGGAGAGCATTTTGTTCTTCGCCTTTTGTCACAAACATGCAATCCTAAGAAAGTATTAAGAATTACATTCTGTCATCTTAAAAAGTTTTTGTTATTCTATGTTTACAGAGGAGGAGGTGAGAAACATGGCAGACATTTTAGTTTGCGATGACGATAAAGAAATTGTGGAGGCGATTGAAATCTATCTGACACAGGAAGGATACCACGTATTAAAAGCCTACGACGGCGAGGAGGCTTTACGGACACTCTCAAAAAATCATGTGGATCTTCTGGTGATTGATGTGATGATGCCAAAGCTCGACGGAATTCGAGCGACACTTCAGATTCGAAAGGAGAATCCGCTGCCGATTATTATTTTGTCTGCGAAATCAGAGGATGCTGATAAGATTCTCGGGTTGAATGTGGGAGCAGATGACTACGTGACGAAACCGTTTAATCCGCTGGAACTGGTGGCGAGAGTGAAATCGCAGATTCGAAGATATACACAGCTTGGCGCGATGGTGCAGGAAAAAAACAGCCATGTGTATACGGCGGGCGGATTGAGTATGGATGATGAGAGAAAAGAAGTCCGTGTAGACGGAGAACTTGTAAAGCTTACACCGATTGAATATGACATTTTGCTTTTGCTGGTGAAAAATCAGGGAAGAGTTTTTTCGATTAATCAAATTTATGAAAAGGTCTGGAATGAAAATGCCATCGGTGTGGACAACACGGTGGCTGTACATATCCGTCATATTCGCGAAAAAATTGAAATCAATCCCAAAGATCCGCGTTATCTGAAGGTAGTCTGGGGCGTAGGATACAAGGTGGAAAGCTTCAGAAGGGAGTAAGACATGAAAGAAAGATGGTACAGGCGTAATTGGGTAAAAATTTTATGGATTGCATTGGAACATATTTTGTTGACTGTGGCACTGGTGTGTGGAGCATTTCTGATTAATCAGTACAACCAGGGAAATCTTCCGGTGGATGTAAACGAAAAGCTAAATGCAGATACGGAAGGGTTTGCGCAGCAGGTGCATGAGATGTCGGCAGAGATTTTATATGGAATTCAATATCAACAGTGGACGAAGACAAAAAATGAAGATGGAAGTTCCCGTCTTCTGGATCTGCAGGAGGTATATGAGGGAAAGGAATATACTTATAAAAATACTTCCGGTCTTGCGTACCGGATGTCTGATCTGAAAGACTGGGCGGCGGGTTACGATTCCTATGACAATGCCGAAAACATTCTTGTGTGCAAGAAGGCGGACGCAACCTATGATTATTACTATGCGCAGGAATTTTTGAATCTGATTGACAAAAAATCCTTAAAATTTATAGTGGATAAGTCCTATGGAGACGAAGATGCTACGATTTTTAATATCCGTGATGCTATCCAGTATAGAACTTATGAGGAAGGCGTAAATTATGGACTGCAGGGGGTGGCAAATAAAAAGGGTGAGATTGTCTATGTCAGCATCTGGTCATTTTCCGGAGGAAGCATTCAGGAAAAATACGCACCGGACGGTGCAGACAGTATTCTGGATGTTGTGAATAAAAATCCGAATTGGAACGGAAGACTGCAGGAGGCCTATCAGGCACTCGATCTTGCACTGCAGGAGATATCCAACGCGGTTTATAGCAACAAACTGGAACAATATACAGAGGGAAATACAAATCTGACGTATCTGTATGTAGATCAGAAAAACAGGAAAGTTTATACAAATAAGGAAGACTATGCTTCTTACAAAACACACCAGGCAGCACTGGCTTCCATCCGGGAAATGGGTGCTTATGTGATTGTTAAGCCAAAACTTTCCCAATGTGAGACGACGATGAACACCGATTTGCGGGAGTGGAAGGACTTTGTGAAGAGAACAGCTCCGGAGGGACTTACGGATTGCATTTTTGCAGTCGGTGTGGACACCACGTATCCGATTGAAGATGAGCTGGCAATCCGCAGCCGCAATTATGAAAAATATTCGAGCTGGCTGATTCCGGTGATTGTTGTGATGTGTGTCTGTCTGGTGCTGTGGCTGGCAGGGCTTGCGATTCTCACACCTGGAGCCGGACGAAAAGAAGGAGACGGAGAACTGCATTTGATCTGGTTTGACCGGATTTTTACAGAAATTGCAGCTGGTGGTCTGCTGTTTCTTGAGTGTTTGCTTTTGTGTGTGCCGGTTGCTGTGTGGGAAAATTACAGCAGAGGACTTTTTCCAGCCTTTGCTCTGTATGTATCCGTTGTGGTGTTTGCGCTTGGAAGCTGTGCGATGTTTCTTCTTGGTTATCTGAGCCTTGTGCGAAGAATCAAGGGAAAGACACTCTGGACAAACAGTTTTCTGCTTTGGTTCTGGCGATTCGTTAAGAAAGCGTGGAGACGGGCAAGAGTATTTCTGGAACAGACAGGGAGTGATGTGCAGCATGGAAGAACGCTGAAGATGGTTTCCCTGTTTGGCGCGTTTCTTGTGGCACAGATATTTCTTGTATCCGCATCTTTTGGAGGAGGATCTTTCTTCTGTCTGTTGTTGCTGTTTGTTGTGGATGGCATTGCTTTCTGGTATTTTATCCGAAGAGTCAATGGGCAGAAGGAGATTCTGGAAGGATTAAAAAAGATTACAGACGGGGAACTCAACTACAAGATTTCCTGTGAGAAGCTCATCGGAGAGCAGAAAATCATGGCAGAAGCAATCAACAGCATTGGCGGCGGTCTGGATGCGGCTGTGGAGAACAGTATCAAGAACGAACGCATGAAGACGGAACTGATTACAAATGTATCGCACGATATCAAAACACCGCTGACGTCCATTATCAATTACATTGACCTTTTGAAGCGGGAAAATCTGACCGATCCAAAGATTGTCGGTTATCTGGAGGTTCTCGATGCAAAGGCGCAGAGGCTGAAGATTCTAACGGAGGATGTGGTGGAGGCGTCGAAGGCGAGCACCGGAAACATTACGCTGGAGATGACGAATCTGAATCTGGTGGAAATGCTGCATCAGGTGATTGGGGAATTTCAGGAAAAAATGGAAGAAAAAAATCTGAAGCTGATGGTCAATCTTCCTGAAGAACCGGTCATGATTTATGCAGACGGGCGGCGTATGTGGCGCGTGCTTGCGAATATTTTCAATAACACAGCAAAATATGCAATGGAGGGAACGCGAGTTTATATAGATTTGAAGAAAAATGGCGAAAAGGTCTGTTTTTCTATGAAAAATATTTCGGCAGAGCCGTTGAATATCTCGGCAGAGCAGCTGACGGAACGTTTTATCCGCGGTGACAGCTCCAGAAGTACGGAGGGAAGCGGTCTTGGATTATCCATTGCACAAAGTCTGACCGAATTACAGAAAGGGAAATTTCAGGTTTATCTGGACGGTGATCTGTTTAAAGTAATGATTGTATTTTCAAAGGTATAATTCTAAAAAAGGGTGACATACTATCTCCATCAAGATCAGGAGGTGTGTTATGTACCGATATTTACCAATCAGAAAAGTGCACGCCAGACAGGTGCTGGATTCCAGAGGAAATCCCACCGTGGAGGTTGAAGTGACAGTAGGAGAAGGAATTGTGGCGGTAAATGGCTGTACAGGCCGTGCCATGGTTCCTTCTGGTGCGTCAACGGGAAAATTTGAGGCAGTAGAGATACGTGATGGAAATAAACAGGAATATGTGGGACTTGGTGTGGAGAAAGCCGTCAGCAATGTCAACACGAAACTTGCGGATGCAATTCTTGGAGAGAATGCACTCGATCAGTCGCATATTGATTTTTTGCTTCTGGAGGCAGATGGAACAGACAATAAGAGCAATGTGGGAGCGAATGCGATGCTCGGTGTGTCGATGGCGGTGGCAAGAGCGGCAGCAAAGGCACTCAAAATTCCACTCTATCAGTACATCGGCGGGTGTCATGCGCGTCGTATGCCCGTTCCGATGATGAATATTTTAAATGGCGGGGTACATGCAGATAACACGGTCGATCTGCAGGAATTTATGATTATGCCGGTGGGGGCACAGAGTTTTCATGACGGTCTTCGCATCTGTGTAGAGATTTATCAGTTCTTAAAAATTACACTGCGGGAGCGTAAGCTGTCAACCGCGGTAGGAGATGAGGGCGGTTTCGCACCGGATCTGGCTTCGGCGGAGGATGTTCTTTCTTTGATGGTGGAGGCAATTGAGCGTGCCGGATATCACCCGGGAGAGCAGGTGTGTATCGCCATCGATGCGGCGGCGAGTGAACTGTACGATGAGAGCAGGAATGTGTATTATTTTCCGGGAGAAAGCCAGATGGCAGGAAAGGAAGTCACTAGAAGCTGTCAGGAAATGGTTGAGTATTACGAAAATCTCGTAGAAAAATATCCGATTATTTCGATTGAGGACGGACTTCATGAGGATGACTGGGAAGGCTGGAAAATCCTGACGCAGACACTGGGAAGCAAGATACAGCTGGTGGGCGATGATTTGTTTGTGACAAACAGCAAACGTCTTCGCTGTGGGATTAAGCTGCAGACGGCAAATGCCATTCTTGTAAAAGTAAATCAGATTGGTACGCTGTCAGAAGCGTTGGATGCCGTGGAGATGGCGCAGAAGGCAGGATATAAGGCTGTGATTTCCCATCGTTCCGGCGAGACGGAGGACTCTTTCATTGCAGACCTGGCAGTGGCGACGGGGGCCGGGCAGATTAAGACGGGAGCACCGTGTCGCTCGGATCGCAATGCAAAGTATAATCAGCTGCTTCGGATTGAAGATTATCTGGGAAAAATGGCGTCTTATGACCATCCTTTTTTGAATCAGGAAGTAAGCAAATAAAGACGGATGCCTTTTGCGGCTTGCAAACAGCCAAAGAAGGCATCTATAAGATTGCTGAGGTTTTTTGTTCGCAGTCACGAAAAATGCTTTGAAAAAACGGGAAATAAAGGTTGAATTACCACCTGTGCTATGTTACAATGAAATTCGGTTGATTAGGAGGTGTGATCAGAGCATGGAAATTTTAAGAACGATATTGACAGTTATTTTTGCTATTGATTGTATAGCGTTAACAGTTGTGGTACTGATGCAGGAAGGTAAACAGCAGGGTCTGGGTGCCATTGCAGGTGCTGCAGATACATACTGGGGTAAAAATAAAGGCCGTTCAATGGAAGGCGCTCTTGTGAAGGCTACTAAGATTATGGCGGTTTTATTTTTTGTATTAGCTGCAGTTTTGAACATGAACTTTTAGGAAAGACGAAGCACTCTTGTATGTGAACAAGGGTGCTTTTTATCTTGCGAGGTGTTCAGAGATATCCTGTCATATAAAGCATAAGGAAACTCTGAATTTGATAATAGGAGAAAATTGTGGGAAAAAAGAAAAAAATAAGTAAGGCAGAACAGAAAAAAATCAATAAAAAACGCTTCCAGAGACTTGCCGAGACAATCAAAGGAAAAGACAAAAAATTCGGCAAGAAGGTAGGAAAAAAGAAAAAATGGGCGGATGCGCCAAAAGAAGAGCCTGTAAGGAAGCTGTATTACGGAGAAGAATATGCCACTGGAACTTTTGTGGGGAATCTCAAAGGATTTGGATTTGTGACGATGGAAGATCGCGAGGAGGATATCTTTATTCCGGAATCGCAGACACATGGTGCGATGGATCAGGATCAGGTGCAGATTATTATTTTCCCGGATAAGAGCGGGAAGCGCCAGGAGGGGACTGTTGTAAAGATCCTGGAGCATGGCATGAAAGAGGTCATCGGAAGCTATCAAAGAAGCAATTCGTTTGGCTTTGTGCTGTCCGATAATCCGCGGTTTTCCAAGGATGTGTTTATTCCGAAGGAGTATTCGATGGGAGCTTCTACGGGAGACAAGGTAGTGGCTCAGATTACTGATTATGGAAATCAAAACCGAAATCCGGAGGGAAAGATTACGGAGATTCTCGGAAAGGAAAGCGAACCGGGAACGGATATTTTGGCGATTGCCAAATCTCACGGACTGCCGACGGAATTTCCGGAGAAAGTAAAAAAACAGGCAGAGCGCGTGAAGAAGGAGCTGATTGAAGGCGATTTCCAGGGAAGGCTGGATCTTCGTGACTGGACGGTGGTGACGATTGACGGGGAAGATGCGAAAGACCTCGACGATGGAATTTCTCTGACAAAAGAAGGGGATGTGTATCATCTTGGCGTGCATATTGCGGATGTCAGCAATTACGTGCAGGCGAACAGTGCGATGGACAGGGAGGCGTTGAAGCGCGGAACGAGTGTGTATCTGGTGGATCGTGTCATTCCGATGCTTCCGAAGCGCCTGTCGAATGGTATCTGTTCTTTGAATCAGGGCGAAGACCGTCTGGCTTTGAGCTGCCTGATGGATATTGACAGCAAAGGAAAGGTCATTCATCATCAGATTGCAGAGACCGTCATCTGTGTCAATGAGCGTATGACGTATACAAATGTGAAAAAAATCATTGAGCGTACAGACGAGGATGTTCTGGCGCGGTATCAGGAACTGGTGCCGATGTTTGATTTGATGGCAGAACTGTCCGCACAGCTTCGCAAACGCAGAAAACGCAGAGGTTCGATTGATTTTGATTTCCCGGAATGTAAGGTGATTTTAAACAGTCAGGGGAAACCGGTGGATATCCGCCCTTACGAGCAAAATGTAGCTACGCGGCTGATTGAGGACTTTATGCTTCTTGCCAATGAGACAGTTGCCCAGGAATTTTATAAGAAGAAAATACCGTTTGTTTATCGTACCCATGAGGAGCCGGATCCGGAGAAAATCGAAGGACTGCTGACGTTCCTCCGAAATCAGGGCTTTGAGGTGCAGAAGGTAAAGGAGAAGATTTCTCCGAAGGAAATACAAAAGATTCTTCGAAGTATGGAAGGACAGCCGGAGGAGCCGCTGATCAGCCGCATGACGCTTCGCACAATGCAGCAGGCGAAATATACGACAGACTGCAGCGGACACTTTGGATTGGCTGCCAAATATTACTGCCATTTTACGTCACCGATTCGTCGCTATCCGGATCTGCAGATTCACAGAATCATCAAGGATGAACTGCGTGGAAGAATGAATGAGGAACGCAAAAAACAGTATGCAGGTTTTCTCGATGAGGTGGCGCAGCAGTCGAGTGCGATGGAGCGAAGAGCAGAGGAGGCGGAGCGCGAGACGGAAAAACTCAAAAAAGCGGAATATATGCTTTCTCATATTGGTGAAAGCTTTACAGGTGTGATTTCCGGTGTGACAGGATGGGGCTTGTATGTCGAGCTGCCAAATACGGTGGAAGGATTGGTTCATATCAGTACGATTCGCGATGATTATTATAATTTTGATGAGGAAAGCCGTCAGCTTGTTGGAGAGATGACGGGACATCGGTATATGATGGGACAGAAAGTGACAGTGCGCGTGATGGAAGTCGACACGTATCTCAAATCAATAGATTTTGTACTGACAAAAGACAAAGGGGAGGAAAAATAAAGGTATGAAAAAGGAGTCCAGTGACCGCCTGGTTGCCAACAACAAAAAGGCATATCATGATTATTTTATTGAAGAAAAATATGAAGCGGGGATTTCTCTGGCAGGAACAGAGGTAAAATCCCTGCGCATGGGAAAATGCAGCATCAAGGAAGCGTTTATTCGAATTGAACGCGGAGAAGTGTTTGTTTATGGCATGCACATCAGCCCGTATGAAAAGGGAAATATTTTCAATAAAGACCCGCTGCGCGTGAGAAAGCTTCTTTTGCATCGCGCGGAAATCAATAAGATGGAGGGGAAAATCGCAGAAAAAGGTTTCACACTTGTCCCTCTGCGTGTTTATTTTAAGGGAAGCCTCGTAAAAGTAGAGATTGGCGTAGCAAAAGGTAAGAAGCTTTATGATAAGCGTCAGGATATTGCCAAAAAGGATATGAAAAGAGAGGCAGAGCGGGAATTCAAAGTGAAAAATCTCTATTAATTTCATTACGACTGGGCAGTTACAAGCCCATGACCTTTAGGTCGTGGGTAGTTGACACTATGGCAGTTTGTAGCAGCTCAAGAAAATATCGTTATAAGAACATAAAAAATCCGGACACAGCAATTTGCTATGCTCGGATTTTTTTATGGATTCGGGCAATAAAAAATCCGCGTCCCGTAGTGTTCGAATACGGAACGCGGAGTGGACCTGAGGGGAATCGAACCCCTGTCCGAAAGTCTATCCCATGTACTTCTACTATCATAGTCCGTTCTTTAACATTCCCTCTGCCGGACGATAACGAACAACCTTCCGGTTTTGGTAGCTTCATAATACGCCTACAGGCTCAAAGCTTTGCCTGCATCGTTTCTCACATGGTCGACGCCAGGATCCTGATGTGTGAGTGCATCAGGGCTGACGAGCAGCAACTAGGCTGCTAACGCGTACTCTTCGTCTGCGTTTATATTTAGATTCGCGATTTGACGCATCGCCTGCGGATAGCTTCTCCATCTTCAAAACCCCCGTCGAAACCAGTACAAGCCCTCGTTTGATTTGTACCAGTGCAGACGTCAGGATTGCTCCGACTTTAATGAGTGTAACTATGATAGCACAAACAGTCGGGAAAATCAATAACAATTTTTGTGATTTGTTCACAGTTATATCATATTTCTCTGTTATGATACTCCATAAGAAAATCTGAAGAATTTTATGAGGAGGTTTTTATGGATAAATTAAAAATACTGGTTGTAGATGATGAAAGCCGTATGCGCAAACTGGTGAGTGATTTTTTGACAAAGAAAGATTTTACTGTCATCGAGGCGGAAGATGGGGTACAGGCAGTGGATACCTTTTTTGAGAATAAGGACATTGCACTGATTATCCTTGATGTGATGATGCCGAAAATGGATGGATGGCAGGTTTGCCGTGAAATTCGTCAGTATTCAAAAGTTCCGATTATTATGCTGACTGCAAGAAGTGACGAGCGTGATGAACTTCTTGGTTTTGAACTTGGCGTGGATGAGTATATTTCCAAGCCGTTTAGCCCGAAGATTCTGGTTGCGCGTGTGGAGGCAATCTTGCGAAGAACCAATCTGGCAGATCAAAACGAATCACTGACCGCAGGAGGGATTCTACTGGATAAGTCGGCACATCAGGTGACTGTGGATGGTCAGGCGATTGAACTAAGCTACAAAGAATTTGAATTGTTAACTTATTTTATGGAAAATCAGGGAATTGCTCTGTCCAGAGAAAAAATTTTGAATTCTGTATGGAATTATGATTACTTTGGAGATGCCAGAACGATTGACACGCATGTGAAGAAACTCAGAAGCAAACTTGGCAAAAAAGGCGAGTATATCAAGACTGTCTGGGGAATGGGCTACAAATTTGAGGTGGATACTCCATGAAACATAAGGTGAAGACACAGATTGCAGCTACTTTTATCGGGCTGATGCTGATTGCGCTGCTTGCAATCGGCATGATTAATGTGTTTTTTCTGGAAAATTACTATATTTCTCAAAAGACAGAAGTTCTAAAGACGGCATACAGTGAACTGGAAGATTTTGATGTTTACGGGGAAAATATTTCAGATTCTCTTTCTGTTACCAGTTCTGAGAATAATCTGAGCTGGATTGTGACAAATTCTACGAACAGTGAGGCAAAGTACTGCGGTCAGGAACGGGAGAAGAAACAACTGATCAGCAGTCTTTTTGGATACCAGACAGGGCTCGAGCACAACAATTCTTCGGATATTATTGAAGAAAATGAGCTTTATATTATCCAAAAGAGCAGGGATAAGTTTGCGGGTATGGACTACGTGGAACTTTGGGGAACGTTGGAAAATGGAAATAGCTGCCTGATTCGCTCTCCGCTGGAAAGTATTCGGGAAAGCGTGGATATTTCCAATCAATTTTTGATTCCTGTGGGAATTGTCATTGCTCTTTGCAGTGCGTTTGTGATTCTTTTTCTGACGAATCGTCTCACGAAGCCAATCTGCGAACTTACAGAGATTTCCCAGAGAATGGCTGCGCTGGATTTTAATGCCAAATATAACTGCAGAGGCAATAAAAACGAGATTGATCTGTTAGGTGAGAACTTTAACAGTATGTCGGAGCAGCTTGAGACAACCATTACAGAATTGAAGAGGGCAAACCTGGAGCTGGAACGTGACATTGCAGATAAAATTAAAATCGATGAAATGCGAAAAGAATTCCTGAATAATGTATCACATGAGCTGAAAACACCGATTGCGTTGATTCAGGGATATGCAGAAGGTCTGAAAGACAATATCAATGAGGATGATCCGGAGAGCAGAGAATTTTATTGTGATGTCATCATTGATGAGGCAGGCAAGATGAACCGCATGGTGAAACAGCTTTTGAATCTCAATCAGCTGGAGTCCGGACAGGATTCGGTTATGGTAGAACATTTTGATATCACAGCATTAGTCAGAGGCGTTGTGGAAAAATTGAATATTTTGATACAGCAAAAGGAAGCGAACGTTGAGATTGAGGGTGAGAAGAGCCTCTATGTGTGGGCGGATGAATTTAAAATTGAAGAGGTTGTAACGAATTTCTTTACGAATGCTTTAAACCATCTGGAAGGAGAAAAACGGATACAGATTAGGATTTCCAGACAGGGAAAGCAGGCGCGCGTTTCTGTGTTTAACACGGGAACACCAATCCCGGAAGAAGATATTGACAACATCTGGAAAAAGTTTTATAAAGTAGATAAGGCAAGAACCAGAGAGTACGGCGGCAGTGGAATTGGTCTTTCTATTGTGAAGGCGATCATGGAATCTCACCATCAGGCGTATGGGGTGAAAAACTATAACAATGGCGTGGAATTCTGGTTTGAGCTAAATTGTGAATAAAACGGGAGAGAGATTTTTTATGGACAAAAAAGCGTTATACAAGTTGAGCTACGGGGTTTTTATGCTATCTACCAAAGATGGAGAAACAGTAAATGGCTGTATCACCAATACCTGTATGCAGGTGGCAAACAGTCCGACCAGGATTGCAATAGCGGTGATCAACACCAATTACACCTGTGATTTAATCAAAAAAAGCGGCGTGTTTGCATTGAGTCTGCTGGACGAGACTTGTTCGTTTGAACTGATTAAACATTTTGGATTCCAGTCAGGCAGAGAAGTCAACAAATTTGAAAATCTTCAGATGCCGGTCGATGTTAATGGAATTCCTTATATGGGATGGCAGGCATGTGCAGTGATTAGTGGAAAAGTAATCAGCAGTCAGGATCTGGGAAGTCATACATTGTTTATCGCTGAGGTTGTGGATGCGAAGCTTTTGAATGACAACGCACCGCTTACCTATGACGATTATCAGACAAAAGTAAAACCAAAGCCTGCACCAAAAGCAGAAGACAAAAAGATTGTGGGCTGGCGCTGCAAGATCTGTAAATATGAATACAAGGGAAGTGAGCTTCCAGAAGATTTTGCCTGTCCTCTGTGCGGTCACGGAGCGGATGACTTTGAACCAATTTACGAATAGGCGTGAGGAAAAGCCGGGCGGAAACGAGAAGTTTCCGCCCGATTTTTGTTAAAACACCGATCCGATTTTCTCTTTTACAGACGTCAGAGTGCGAGAAAAACAGTTTTTTCGTCAATCAGAGTTCTGTACATTCCTGTTGTTTTATGTTAGAATAGCAACTATGATTCTTGTCTTTTGTAGAGTAATGTGAAAAAGACAGGGAAAAAGAATATGAGGTGAGAGAGTATGATAGCAATCATTGATTACGATGCCGGCAATATCAAAAGTGTGGAAAAGGCATTGGTTTCTCTGGGACAGGATGTTTGTGTGACTCGCGATGCCCAGGAGATTTTATCCGCAGATAAAGTGATTCTTCCAGGGGTAGGTCATTTTGGAGACGCCATGGAAAAGCTTCACAGATATGGACTTGTCGATGTGATTCACCAGGTGGTACAACAGAAAAAGCCGTTTCTTGGAATCTGTTTGGGACTGCAGCTTCTCTTTGAGAGAAGTGACGAAGCACCTGGCGTAGAGGGACTCGGTGTGCTGAAAGGAGAGATTTTGCGTATTCCGGATCAGGAAGGGCTGAAAATACCTCATATGGGATGGAATTCTCTTCATTTGCAGAATGATGGAAGGCTGTTTCAGTCCATTCCGGAAGATACTTATGTTTATTTTGTGCACTCCTACTATCTGAAGGCGGCCGATGAACAGATTGTAAAGGCAACGACGCAGTACAGCACTTGCATTCACGCTTCTGTGGAGCAGGACAATGTGTTCGCATGTCAGTTCCATCCGGAAAAGAGCAGTACCTGGGGACTGAAAATGCTGGAGAATTTTGCAAATCTGGATAGGAGGGACGCATAATGTTTACCAAGAGAATTATTCCCTGTCTGGATGTCAATAACGGACGGGTGGTAAAAGGTGTAAATTTCGTAAATCTGCAGGATGCAGGAGACCCTGTGGAGATTGCAAAGGCTTATGACAAAGCAGGTGCGGATGAAGTCGTTTTTCTGGATATTACCGCATCTTCCGATAACCGCAGTACGGTAGTAGACATGGTGCGAAAGGTAGCTGCCAATGTCTTTATTCCATTTACGGTGGGCGGCGGCATTCGCACGGTAGATGATTTTAAAATGCTTCTTCGCGAAGGTGCCGATAAGATTTCCATCAATTCTTCTGCAATCAACAATCCACAGCTGGTGCAGGATGCGGCAATGAAATTCGGAAGTCAGTGTGTCGTTGTGGCAATCGATGCAAAGAGAAGAGAAGATGGAACTGGCTGGAACATTTACAAAAATGGAGGCCGCATCGATGTAGGAATTGATGCAGTGGAATGGGCAAAAAAAGTAGAAGGTCTCGGTGCAGGTGAAATTCTTTTGACCAGTATGGACTGTGACGGTACAAAAGCCGGTTACGATATTGCGTTGACGCGCGCCATTGCAGAGGCTGTTTCGATTCCTGTGATTGCTTCTGGTGGTGCAGGAACACTGGAACATTTCTATGATGCATTGACCGAGGGAAAGGCAGATGCAGCTTTGGCAGCATCGTTATTCCACTACAAAGAGCTGGAGATTGTGGAAGTAAAGGATTATCTTGCGAAGCGCGGTGTTTCAGTGCGCAGATAGGAGGAATTTATGGCACCATTATCAGGGGAATGGCTGGAAGCTCTGAAAGGAGAATTTCGCAAACCCTATTATCGGGCATTATTTCAGAAAGTGGGGGAAGAATATCAGACAAGGAAGATTTTTCCGCCTGCCGATGATATTTTTAATGCTTTTCATTTTACTCCGTTAAGTCAGGTGAAAGTTGTCATTCTGGGTCAGGATCCGTATCATAACGACGGTCAGGCGCACGGCCTGTGTTTTTCTGTAAAGAAAGAGGTCGACATTCCCCCTTCGCTTGTTAATATTTATCAGGAACTGCACGATGATCTGGGATGTTATATTCCGAACAATGGATATCTGGAAAAATGGGCACGTCAGGGTGTCATGATGCTCAACACGGTATTGACTGTCCGTGCCCATCAGGCAAACTCTCATCGGGGAATCGGATGGGAAGAATTTACAGATGCGGCGATCCGCGTGATCGCCGAGCAGGATCGTCCGATTGTCTTTCTTTTGTGGGGAAGACCTGCACAGGCAAAAAAAAGTATGATTTATAATCCAAAACATTTGGTGCTGGAGGCTCCGCATCCGAGTCCACTGTCGGCGTACCGGGGATTTTTCGGAAGCAGACCTTTTAGTAAAACGAACGATTTTTTGACTGCCAACAATCTGACGCCGATTGACTGGCAGATTGAAAATGTATAAGCTGTAAAAAAGGAAAATAAAAATGGAACAAAAAAATACGTTAGTGAAAAATGCCTCTTTTTTGATGATGGCAGCAATGATTTCAAAAGTCATTGGTCTTTTGTACAAAAGTCCGCTGTCGGCAATCGTAGGAAATGTGGGAATGGGCTATATCAGTCTGGCGCAGAACGCCTATATGATTCTGCTCATGATTTCATCTTACAGTATTCCACAGGCAGTATCGAAGCTGATATCGGAGAAAGTTGCATTTGGAGATTACAGAAATGCCCAGAAAATATTGAAAGGGGCAATGCTGTATGTCATAGTCGTGGGCGGCGTGGTGGCTTTTATCTGCCTGTTTGGGGCAAAATGGATTCTTCCGAGCAATCAGCCAAATGCCGTTTTGGCACTTCAGATTCTGGCGCCGACGATTTTTCTCTCCGGTATTCTCGGGGTGTATCGCGGATATTTTCAGGCATTTCGAAATATGATGCCAACGTCGATCTCACAGATCCTGGAACAGATTTTTCATGCGATTGTCAGTATTCTGGCGGCATGGCTGTTTATCAAAAATATTTCCGATGGCAGTCAGCTGAGTGTGGCAAAATGGGGCGCAGCCGGTTCGACTGTCGGAACGGGAGCCGGTGTTGTTGTCGCCTTGTTGTTTATGCTTGCGATTTATGCAAGAAACAGAAAGGATATGCGTGATAGAATCCTGTCTGACACGACGCATCAGGAAGAATCTTACAAAGAAATTTTTAAATTAATCATCCTGGTTGTATCGCCGATTATCTTCAGCGCCTTTATTTATAATGTCAATGGTTACTTGAATGGTGTGCTTTTTTCGGATATTTTAGGATACAGAGGTGCGAATGCACAGGAAATCAGCATTATGTATGCGGAATATGCCAGCTATTTTATGATGATTATTAATATTCCTCTGACCTTATCAAGTGCTGCTCCGACTTCTATGATTCCGGAGGTATCGGCGCTGTATGCGACAGGAGAGATTGATCAGACCTGTGAGCGGATTGATCAGACGGTGCAGCTGTCTATGTTTATTTCTGCACCTTGTGCAGTCGGTCTTGCTGTATTGGCCCATCCCATCGTATCGCTTCTGTTTCCAGGAACAAATGGAACGGCCGGCTATCTTTTGATGCTTGGATCGTTTACGATTTTACTGAACGGTATGTCGAATATTTCAAACGGTGTTTTGCAGGGAATCGGAAAACCGAATATTCCGATGTTTACAGCAGCAGTCGCTTTGGTGGTGGATGTTGTAGCTGTTGTGGCGCTGTTGCTTTTCACCGATTTGGGTGTGTATGCCCTTCTTGTGGCGATGATCATTTATGCAGTGGCTGTGTGTATTTTCAACGATCGTTTTATGAAAAAATATCTGAATTATAAAAATCCGTGGATCAAAGGTTATGTACAGCCGATTCTGGCAAGCATTCCGATGGGTGCGGTCGCTTTTGGCGTTTATCATGGCCTTTATCTGTTGATTTCGGTTAATCTTGTGTGTTTGGCAGCAGCCATTCTGATTGCGGCTGTTGTGTATATCATCGCATTTATTTTTGTTACAAAAGCATCCGAAGAACAGCTTCGCAGTTTTCCGTTTGGGGGAATTTTGGTGCGAATCGGACGTATGCTGAAATTATATGAATAATGGTAACTGTTCAGTAGGTAATATCCCGCGAGGTGTTTTCATGCATTTTGCATGAAAATCCCGAGACATACAGGCCAAAATCCCATCATCAAAGATGATTTTTCATGGATTTTGGCTCGTATCTGTGAGGGTACTGAACAGATACGAATAATGAGAAAAAGAAAGAACTCTTTCTGAATGCAGAGTATGTGCCGTGTTCAGAAAGAGTTTTTTGTATGCGAAAAGGGAAAAGGTATTGACAAAAGTGTGAATATTGTATATAGTGTATATATACAATAAAAATGAAAACGGGTGAGTGAATGAATATTATAATCAGTAATTCCAGCGGGAAACCCATTTATGAACAGATCACCAGCCAGATCAAACAGCTGATTCTGTCCGGGCAGCTGCATCCACATGATGCACTTCCCTCTATGCGGTTTCTGGCAAAAGAGCTTCGTATCAGTGTCATCACGACGAAGCGGGCGTATGAAGATCTGGAAAAAGATGGATTTATCTACACCGTGGTTGGCAAAGGCAGCTTTGTGGCGGATGCCAATCATGAGCTGATTCGGGAGGAGCAGCTCAGAAAAATTGAGGAGCATCTGGAGCAGGCGGTGGAGCTTGCAAGACAAAGCAATGTATCACAGGAAGAAGTCACAGAAATGCTGCAGATGTTGTATGAGGAGGTATGAGTATGGATACGGCGATTCGCTTACACAATGTGACAAAAAATTATGAATCATTTACCTTAGATCATATTACAATGGACATTCCAAAAGGCTGTATTGTAGGGCTTGTGGGAGAAAACGGTGCCGGAAAGACGACGCTTTTGAAAGCCATTTTAGATATGATTCATCTAGACGAAGGACAGATTTCTCTGGATGGAGTGCCGGTCAGTCGGCTTTCGTATGACTGGAAAAAGGAGGTCGGAGTAATTTTGTCTGGATTGGATTTTGCGGCAAGCATGAATGCGCGTGAGATCGGGAACATCATGGCAGGAACGTATGAAAACTGGCAGCAGAACGTTTATGAAGCGTATTTGCAGCGATTTAAAATTGAACCGGGCAAAACGGTACAGAAATATTCTAAGGGAATGAAAATGAAGTTAAATATTGCGGTTGCTCTGTCACATCAGGCAAAACTGCTGATTTTTGACGAAGCGACCAGTGGTCTTGATCCGATTGTGCGTGACGACATTCTGGATCTTTTGCTGGAGTTTATCCAGGATGAAGAACATACGGCAATTATCTCTTCGCATATTGTTACAGATTTGGAGAAGGTGGCCGATTATATTGCTTTTCTTCATGAAGGAAAGTTGAAATTCTATATGAATAAAGATGAAATCTTATATCATTACGGCGTGGTGCGCTGCAGTCCTCAGCAATATCAAAAGCTTCCAAAAGAATTGGTAAAAGGTGTGAGAAAAGGAAATTTCTCTTATGATGTTTTGATATCTGCAAAACAGAAGATTCACCAGTCTTTTCCGGAAATTGCCATAGATAACGCAGGAATTGAAGATGTGATTTTATATCTGGTAAAGGGGGAACGAGTATGAAGGGGTTGATTTTAAAAGATTTCTATTCAATCAAGAATTATTTCAAAATCTACAGTGCGACATTTTTGTTTTTTCTGATTTATGCTGTTTGCATGAAAAGTCCGATGTATCTGATCTTTATGGGGATGCTGATGGGCGTTTCCACACTGTTTAACGTTTTGTCACTGGATGAAGCGAGTGGCTTTGCGTTTGCAATGTCACTTCCTGTCACAAGAAAGCAGATTGTACGAGAGAAATATCTGTTTTTTGCAGGTATGATAGTGATAATCTGGGGACTTACTACCGTTTTGGCAATGCTCGTGAATTTGTATGCGAGGCAGGATTTGAAAGAATGTATTTTTTCCGCACTGGTCTGTACGGCTTTTTACCTTATGATTATGTCGCTGATTATTCCGGTGGCAATGAAGCTGAGCGTACAAAAATCCAGATATGTGATGCTGGTGTGTGTGGCACTTCCGTGTGTGATCTTTATCGTGTGGACGCAGATGCAGGAAAATGCACAAATGTTGAGGATGGCTGATACCGTGATGAGTCAGTCCTTTGGAATGATTCTTACAGGGATTCTTGCAGCGGCTGTTTTGATTTATGCAATATCCTATCGGATTTCACTGCAGATATTTGCAAAAAAGGAGTTTTAACAGAAAGAATATACGGGGTACTGTTCCTCATAAGGGCACCGGTGATGCAGAAATGTATCATCCGGTGTTTCTTTTTTGACCAAATAGTGGTAAAATAATACATTATGAGTGCGTTAAAAAATACAATTATGAGAAAAGGTAGAAGATTATGAGGCAAACATTAAGAAACAATCACCAGCATACGGTTTATGCCTGCTTCATTGGGTATGTGGTGCAGGCTGTGGTGAATAACTTTGCGCCCCTGTTATTTGTGATGTTGAGCAGACAGTATCACATTTCAGTAGAGCAGATTTCGATTCTGATTTCTGTGAATTTTGGGGTGCAGCTTCTGGTGGACTTTCTTTCCTCGGGATTTGTAGACCGTATTGGATACAAAAAAAGCGTGCTGTTGGCACATTTTCTTGCAGCGACAGGATTGATTGCTTTTGCGTTCTTCCCAGGAATTTTTTCGAATTCGTTTGCAGGACTGCTGGCCGCGGTATCTATCTATGCTGTGGGAGGCGGTCTTTTGGAGGTTTTGATAAGTCCTATTGTGGAGGCATGTCCGACTGAGCGAAAGGAAGCTGTCATGAGTCTTCTTCATTCGTTCTACTGTTGGGGGCATGCAGGGGTAATCGTTCTGTCCACTTTATTTTTTGTGACGGTAGGAATTGAGCACTGGAAACTTTTGGCGGTGGTGTGGGCTTTGATTCCGATCTTTAATATGGTATACTTCTTTCTTGTTCCGGTTCCTTCTTTGAAAGGAGAAGAGGGACTGCGAGGAGTTGGAAATCTGTTTAAAAATCCTTCATTCTGGCTGATGATTGTGTTTATGCTCTGTGCAGGGGCAAGTGAACAGGGGGTCAGCCAATGGGCATCTGCGTTTGCGGAAGAAGGTCTTGGCGTGTCAAAAACAATCGGAGATTTAGCCGGTCCGTTGACATTTGCACTTCTGATGGGAAGTTCCAGATTATTTTATGCAAAGTGCAGTGAAAAAATAAAACTGGAAAAATACATGATTTTCAGCACATTGCTTTGCATAGCCAGTTATCTGTTGATTTCCCTGACGGATTCGTCGCTGTTGGGATTGTTTGGCTGTGCTGTCTGTGGCTTTTCAGTCGGGGTGATGTGGCCCGGAACATTCAGTATTGCTGCAAAGATCATGAAATCAGGCGGAACTGCGATGTTTGCCTTTCTGGCTCTTGCCGGAGATTTGGGCTGCGCAAGCGGTCCCGGTGTGGTTGGCTGGGTAGCAGAGAGAGCAAATGGTAATTTAAAAACAGGAATGTTGGTGGCAGTTCTGTTTCCGATTGTTTTGCTGATTGGATTGCTTTTTGCCGGAAGACAAAAACAAGAATGAAGTGAATCATCCGGCAGGATTCCGAGAAGCGATAAACAGATAGAACAAAAGATATAAAGGTATAGAAGGCTTATGAGAGAGGATATTATAGACCAGAAAGAGACAGAAGAGGTAGCGACAGAACGAGGGAAAGATGAAAAAGAAAAAAATATAGAAATCGTAGAGACTGTGGAAGATTCTGCAACAGAGGGAACAGTTGTGGAAGAAGAAACGGAAGAAGCGTCAGCAGAGAAGACAGTTGCAGAAGAAGAAACGGAAGAAGCGTCGGCAGAGGAGACAGTTGCGGAAGAAGTATCTGAAGGGGAGGCTGTTGAGAAAGAGCCACCGGAGGAAGAATCAGCTGAGCAGATAATTGCGGAAGAACCAGCAAAAGAGGAGACTCTGATAGAAGAACCGAAAGAATCAGAAGCAGAAGGCACTGTTGCGGAAGAGAAACAGGAAGTGCCGACGGTGGAGGAACTTTTGCAGCGTGCATTAGAGGAAGGGCTGATTCGTGAAAAAAAACTGAAGTCTTCACAGGATCCAGAAGAGCAATCACAAAACAAAACAGAAGAAAAAAAAGAAAGTACGCAGAACAAATATCTAAATATATTTAGGCAGATTAAAATAAAAAATACATCTGGAAAACAAAAAGCAACAGGAAAGAAAAAAGTAAAAAGAACAAAGAAGCAAAAGCAAATCTTAAATATTGTCCGCGTGTTGTGTGTGATTGGCATTCTCGCGTTCTTTTGTATTCCGGACAGAGAAAAGCCGGTGGTTGCGGATGAAATCACAGAGGAAAACGAAGTGGAAAATGCAACGAAAAAATTGCAGATTCCCACCGTAAAAAGGGCAGAAAGAGAAATCAATAAACGGTGTGAATCTTATCGTTCGCAGGTAGAGCAGATGGCTGCAAGATATGGAATTCCTCAGTATGTGGATTTGCTGATGGCACTTATGATGCAGGAAAGTGGGGGAAGAGGACTGGATATCATGCAGTCTTCGGAGGGCGCATTTAATACGCGTTATCCAAAGGTACCAAATGGCATTACGGATATCAGTTATTCCATTGAATGCGGTGTGCAGGAGCTGAAGGAAGCACTGGTAAAGGCAGGTGTCGAGAGTCCGGATGATATCCCGCGTATCGAGCAGGCACTTCAGGCATATAATTTTGGAATCCGTTATCTTGACTTTTCAGAGGAAAAAGGTGTGACGGAATGGAATCGAGAGATTGCAGCTGAGTATGCCAGAATCGCAAGCAGTGGACGTACAAGAGATGAACACGATACAAAAACGATGGGAAAATGGGATTATGGAGATCAGTATTATCCGGAGCATGTGCTTCGCTATTATGCGATTCCTGTGACGGATGAATAGTTTATAAAAAATTTATACATTATAATATGTAAGAAAGCTGAAAGCATGCTATAATAATAGCAGGATTTCAGCTTTTTTACATTTCTTGCAGGACTGCCTGCAGCAATTCTTAAGGGATGCATCTATCCCGAATTTTTCAAACAATTTTTAAAAAGCAAAAAACAGAAGAAAGGAGATTTTATGTTTAGCAGTGTGTTATCAGCAGCTATTTTAGGCATGGAGATTCTGCCGGTGCGTGTGGAAGCCGATGTCAGTGACGGTTTGCCTTCTTTTTCTATGGTGGGCTATGTATCCTCTCAGGTAAAAGAAGCGCAGGATCGGGTCAGGACGGCGCTTCGCAACAGTAAGATTGCATTGCCTCCCAAAAAGATTACGGTAAATCTGGCACCTGCCGATGTGCGAAAGGAGGGAGCGGGATTTGATCTTCCGGTGGCTGGTGCTGTGCTTACCTCCATGGGATATATCCCAAAAGACAGGATGGAAAATATTATGATGCTTGGGGAATTGAGTCTGAATGGAGAGATTCGGGGTGTTTCCGGAATTTTACCAAGTGTGATGAAAGCCAGGGAAATGGGGTGCACTGCCTGTGTGATTCCGTCGGCCAATCGAAAAGAGGGACTCCTTGTAAAGGATATTCCGATTATCGGTGTGAGTACGCTCGAGGAAATGCTGGAGAAGCTTAATTTGCCCAATCCATTTGTGATGGAAGAAAATGTCTGGAGCTTGGACGAGACTCCATGTATTTATGATATCGATTTCTCAGACATTCGCGGACAGGAAAGTTTGAAAAGAGCAGCAGTTGTTGCAGCCTGCGGTCTGCACAACCTTTTGCTGATTGGTGTTCCGGGAGCTGGAAAGACCATGATTGCAAAGAGAATTCCGACAATCATGCCGAACCTTACGATGGAAGAAAGCCTTGAGATTACGAAAATTTACAGCATTGCAGGGTTGCTGCCGCATGACAGCCCCGTGATGCGCATTCGTCCGTTTCGTTCCCCTCATCACACGACTTCTGCCAAGGCTCTTGCCGGCGGTGGAAAAATTCCAAAACCAGGTGAGGTGACACTGGCTCATCGCTCCGTTCTTTTTCTGGATGAGCTTCCGGAATTTTCCAAATCCAGTCTGGAAGTACTGCGCCAGCCTATGGAGGATCGCTGTATTCACCTGTCCAGGGTGCAGGGGACGTATACATTCCCGGCAGACTTTATGCTTGTGGCGGCGATGAACCCATGTCCCTGCGGTTATTATCCGGATATGAACCGCTGCAGATGTACGCAGCAGGAAATTCATCGCTATCTCAAGAAAATCAGTCAGCCTCTTTTGGATCGCATGGATATCTGCGTGGAGGCTCCTGCTGTATCCTGGCAGGAGATGACGGGACAAAAGAAGGGAGAAACCTCCGCACAGATTCGGGAAGTTGTCACCAGAACACAGAAGATTCAGCAGGAGCGATATCGAGGAACGGACATACATTTTAATTCCGATATGGGAGCCAGGGAGGTAGAAAAGTACTGTGTGATGAACAACAGAGGAAAGGAAATGATCCAAAAGGCTTTTACAGGTCTTTCGCTCAGCGCAAGAGGCTATCACAGAGTGTTGAAGGTGGCGAGAACGATTGCAGATATGGAGGAGGAAGAACTGATTACAGAAAAACATATCGCGGAGGCTTTGACCTACCGTATGATTGACAGAAAATACTGGAATGGATCCTGACAGGAAAGGAGTGAATAAAATTGATGAAAATAGTAAAGAAAACGGACAAAGAATATCCTCTTCGTATGAAAAGACTGAGCCAGATGCCGGAACTTTTGTATGTCAGAGGAAATCTTCCGGCAGATGATAAACCATCGGTTGCGATTGTGGGGGCGCGTTCGTGCAGCAATTATGGAAGGAATATGGCATCAGAGTTTGCGAGAGTGCTCAGTCAAGAAGGTGTGCAGATTATCAGTGGACTTGCACTTGGGATTGACGGTGAAGCGCACGTGGGGGCTATGAAGGGAAATACACCTACGTATGCGGTGCTTGCAAACGATGTCTGTGTATGTTATCCGAGGGCGAATCAGAGAATTTACAATAAAATTTTGGAATCCGGGGGAGGAATCCTGGGGGAACAGCCAGAAGGAACGCATGCCAAACCGTACTTTTTTCCGGCAAGAAACCGGATTATCAGTGCTCTGGCGGATGTCATTTTGGTTGTGGAGGCGCGGGGAAAAAGTGGTGCACTGATTACTGTTGACTATGCACTGGAACAGGGAAAGACGGTTTATGCGATTCCTGGAAGAGTTGGTGATGTATTGAGTGAAGGATGTAATCGGCTGATTGCGCAGGGCGCCGGAATTGCCTGCTCGCCGGATATGATTTTACAGGAACTTGGAATGGAGAAACGTAAACTGGCGGAAAATTTTCGGCAGAGAAAAGTTTTGCAGCTTTCTGAAACGGCACAGTATATTTATGACCAGTTGGATACCTCGCCACTCTCCCTGGAGGATTTATGTCGAAGAGTTCCCTATGACATCCAGCAGGTGCAGGGAGCATTGCTGGAATTGCAGCTGGAACAGATTGTAATGGAAATCAGTAAAAATTATTATGTGAAAAGTTCTAAATTTTCTTAAAGATAGATAGAATAATAGAAGAAATTTGTGCAGAAAGACTTGAAAGTAGGAAAAAATTGTTGTATAGTGGACTGGATTTGGACCGAAAGTCTGTTGTTGGGGGAGGGACAGCAGTCAGCACAAGTGCTGAAATGCTGATTAGATTTAGGAGATAAAAAATGGCAAAATATCTTGTTATTGTAGAATCACCTGCGAAGGTAAAAACAATTAAAAAGTTTCTGGGAAGCAATTATGAAGTGGCAGCATCGAACGGACATGTAAGAGATTTGCCGAAAAGCCAGCTTGGAATTGATGTTGAGCATGACTTTGAACCGAAATATATTACGATCCGCGGGAAGGGAGAACTGCTGGCTTCTTTGCGCAAGTCAGCGAAGAAAGCAGACAAAATATATCTTGCAACTGACCCGGACCGTGAGGGAGAGGCGATTTCCTGGCATTTGAAGACTGCGCTGAAAGCAGATGAGAGCAAAATGCACAGGATCACATTTAATGAAATTACGAAAACTGCTGTAAAGGCTTCGATTAAACAGGCCAGAGAAATTGATATGAATCTTGTGGACGCACAGCAGGCCAGACGTATGCTGGACCGTATGGTTGGATATGAAATCAGTCCTCTGCTCTGGGCAAAAGTAAAGCGTGGACTCAGTGCCGGACGTGTACAGTCTGTGACGCTTCGTTTGATTGGTGACAGAGAAGATGAGATTAATTCCTTTATTCCGGAAGAGTACTGGTCTTTGGAAGCTGATTTTCAGGTGGAAGGCGAGCGCAAACCTTTGCGGGCGAAGTTTTATGGCAAAGACAAAAAGATAGAGATTCACAGCGAACAGGAGATGAAACAAATTCTGCATGAGCTGGAAGATGTTTCTTATCATGTGACAGAGGTAAAAAAAGGAGAGCGCATAAAAAAGGCGCCGAATCCTTTTACGACGAGTACGTTACAGCAGGAAGCTGCGAAAAATCTGAATTTTTCCACACAAAAAACCATGCGTCTTGCACAGCAGCTGTATGAGGGCGTTGATATCAAGGGAAATGGAACCGTGGGTGTAATCAGTTATCTGCGTACCGATTCCATTCGTATTTCTGAAGAGGCAGATATGACAGCGAGAGAGTATATTGGCCGTGAGTATGGAGAGGATTACACCGTAAAAGCTGCAAAAAAACAGGAAAACAGTAAAAAGATTCAGGATGCGCATGAGGCGATTCGTCCGACTGATGTGACAAGGACACCGATTTCGCTGAAAGACTCTCTGACAAGAGATCAGTATCGCCTGTATCAGCTGATCTGGAAACGATTTGTGGCAAGCCGCATGAGCCCTGCAAAATATGAGACAACATCTGTGAAAATCAGCGGCGGAGAGTATATGTTTACGGTATCGGCATCAAAAATGATTTTTGATGGATTTATGTCTGTGTACACGCAGGATGGAGATGAGAAGAAGAATACGAATCTTCTTGCAAAGACACTCGATGAGAATACCAAACTGACGCTGAAGGAATTTGATCCACAGCAGCATTTTACACAGCCGCCGGCACACTATACAGAGGCTTCTCTTGTAAAAACACTGGAAGAGCTTGGAATCGGGCGTCCGAGTACGTATGCGCCGACGATCACGACGTTGCTGGCGAGAAGATATGTTGCGAAAGAAAATAAAAATCTCTATATCACAGAGATTGGAGAAGTCGTCAACAATATTATGAAGCAGGCATTTCCGAGTATTGTAGATGTAAACTTTACGGCGACGATGGAAGATCTGCTGGACAAGGTGGAGGACGGCAGTGTCAAATGGAAGACTGTTGTCAGCAATTTCTATCCGGATCTGCATGAGGCCGTGGAAGCAGCGCAGAAAGAATTGGAACAGGTAAAAATTGAGGATGAGGTTACGGATGTCATCTGTGAGGAATGTGGACGAAACATGGTCATCAAATATGGACCTCACGGTAGATTCCTTGCCTGTCCGGGATTTCCGGAATGCCGCAATACAAAGCCGTATTATGAAAAAATTGGTGTAAAATGTCCGATGTGCGGCGGAGAGGTCGTATTAAAGAAAACCAAAAAAGGACGAAAATATTATGGATGCGAAAATAATCCGGAATGTGAGTTTATGACATGGCAGAAACCTTCAAAAGAAAAATGTCCGCAATGCGGCGGTTATATGCTTGAGAAGGGAAACAAACTGGTATGTGCGGATGAACATTGTGGATATGTGACCCAGAAACAAAAAGAAGATTAAAAAAGATAAAATGGGATTGAGATTTCTTATCAATAGAGAAATTTCAATCTCATTTTTGCATTTTAATAAGTAAGAAAAAATTTTTTGTCTGACAACATTAAATTTTGATGTTAAGAATAAAACAAATATTGAAAATGCTTGATTTTTATGATAATATAGGAAAAGAAAGCTAGGAAGTATTAGAATGAAGGAGGGAAACCCTAAATGAGTGTTCAATTATTGGATAAGACCAGAAAAATTAACAAATTGCTTCATAATAATAGTTCAAGTAAAGTCATTTTTAATGACATTTGTCAAGTTTTAATGGAAACATTGGATTCGAATATTCTGGTTATCAGCAAAAAAGGAAAAGTATTGGGGGTTAGCCTGTGTCCGGGAGTTGGTGAAATCACAGAACTGATCGTCGATCAGGTGGGAGGTCATATTGATCCGCTTTTAAATGAAAGATTCCTGGGAGTTTTGTCAACAAAAGAAAATGTGAATCTTCAGACTCTGGGATTTGAGGTGGATATTGCCAGAGAGTATCAGGGAATCATCAATCCGATTGATATTGCCGGTGAGCGTCTTGGAACAGTGTTTATGTACCGCGATCAGAGACCATATGATATTGAAGATATTATTGTAAGTGAGTACGGAACAACGGTAGTGGGACTTGAGATGATGCGCTCCGTCCACGAAGAAAATGCAGAGGAAGACCGTAAGAAACAGGTTGTAAAATCTGCATTCAGTACTTTATCCTTTACGGAATTAGAAGCAATTATCCATATTTTTGACGAGTTGGATGGCAATGAAGGAATTCTGGTAGCAAGTAAAATTGCAGACCGTGTTGGAATCACCCGTTCTGTGATTGTAAATGCTTTGCGCAAGTTTGAGAGTGCCGGCGTGATCGAATCGCGTTCTTCCGGTATGAAGGGTACTTACATCAAGGTATTGAATGAAGTGATTTTCGATGAATTAGAAGAAATCAAAAGTGAACGCAAGAAAAAAGCCTGAGAGGGCTTTTTTCTTTTGCACTTTTTGAGTGCTCGGACGAGTTGATCTATCGAATGATTTTGTAGAATAAATTTGAGGGGAGTTTTGTAGAAAGTTTTAAAAAATGAAAAAGTAAGAAAAAATAAGATAAAAAGAGAATAAAAGATTAATTATAAGATAAAATAGAATATATGAAGATATTGGAAGTTGCAGAAAACAGGCAATTTGAATAATATAATAGTCAGTGATTAGCACTCGGCTAAAATGAGTGCTACTAATGAAAAAGAAAAACAGATAAATATTTAAGGAGGCAATAGATTATGAAATTAGTACCATTAGGTGACAGAGTTGTATTAAAACAGTTAAAAGCAGAAGAGACAACAAAATCCGGTATCGTTCTTCCGGGTCAGGCACAGGAAAAACCACAGCAGGCAGAGGTCGTAGCTGTTGGACCGGGTGGAATGGTTGACGGTAAAGAAGTAAAAATGGAAGTTGTTGTTGGCGATCAGGTTATTTACTCCAAATATGCAGGAACAGAAGTCAAACTGGATGGAGAAGAATACATCGTTGTAAGACAGAATGACATCCTTGCAGTAGTAAAATAAAAACAGAAATCATTGAATTTGAATATATCGGAGGTAATGAAAAATGGCAAAAGAAATTAAATTTGGTGCAGATGCCAGAGCAGCTCTTGAGAGAGGTGTAAACCAGCTGGCAAATACAGTAAGAGTAACTTTAGGACCGAAAGGAAGAAACGTAGTACTGGATAAATCTTTTGGTGCTCCGCTGATCACAAACGATGGTGTGACAATTGCAAAAGAGATTGAGCTGGAAGATGGTTTTGAAAATATGGGTGCACAGCTGATTCGTGAAGTTGCATCTAAAACAAACGATGTTGCCGGTGACGGAACGACAACTGCAACTGTACTTGCTCAGGCAATGGTAAACGAAGGAATGAAAAACCTGGCAGCAGGTGCAAATCCAATCGTACTGAGAAAAGGTATGAAGAAAGCAACAGACAAAGCAGTAGAAGCAATTACTGCTATGAGCAAAGAAGTAAGCGGCAAAAAACAGATTGCTAACGTTGCTGCAATTTCCGCAGGTAATGAGGAAGTTGGAAATCTTGTTGCAGATGCTATGGAAAAAGTATCCAAAGATGGTGTTATCACAGTAGAAGAGTCCAAGACGATGCACACAGAACTGGATCTGGTAGAAGGTATGCAGTTTGACAGAGGGTATATTTCTGCATATATGGCAACTGATATGGATAAAATGGAGGCTGTTCTGGAAGAGCCATATATCCTGATTACAGACAAGAAAATCTCCAACATTCAGGAGATCCTTCCATTGCTAGAGAAAGTAGTACAGTCCGGTGCAAAACTGCTCATCATTGCTGAGGATGTTGAGGGCGAGGCTCTTACTACTCTGATTGTGAACAAATTAAGAGGTACATTCCAGGTAGTAGCTGTAAAAGCTCCTGGTTATGGCGACAGAAGAAAAGAAATGCTCAAAGATATTGCAATTCTGACAGGCGGACAGGTAATCTCTGACGAACTTGGATTAGAGCTCAAAGATGCAGACCTTTCTCAGTTAGGACGTGCAAAATCTGTAAAAGTGAAGAAAGAAGACACAGTTATCGTAGATGGTATGGGTGACAAAGCTGAGATCGATGGACGTATCAAACAGATCCGTGAGCAGATCGAAGTGACAACATCTGAATTTGATAAAGAAAAATTACAGGAAAGACTTGCAAAACTGGCAGGCGGCGTAGCTGTTATCCGTGTTGGTGCTGCAACAGAGACAGAAATGAAAGAAGCAAAACTTCGTATGGAAGATGCTCTGGCAGCTACAAAAGCAGCTGTTGAGGAAGGTATCATCGCAGGAGGCGGTTCTGCTTATATCCATGCTTCCAAAGAAGTTGCAAAACTGGCTGAGACACTGGAAGGTGACGAGAAGACAGGTGCGAAGATTATCCTGAAAGCTTTGGAAGCTCCTCTGTATCACATTGCTGCAAATGCTGGACTGGAAGGTTCTGTTATCATCAACAAAGTAAGAGAATCTGAGGTTGGAACAGGATTTGATGCATACAATGAAAAATACGTAGACATGGTAGCAGAAGGTATTCTGGATCCTGCAAAAGTTACAAGAAGTGCTCTGCAGAATGCGACAAGTGTAGCTTCTACCTTACTGACAACAGAGTCTGTAGTGTCTACAATTAAAGAGGATACTCCGGCAATGCCAGCAGGCGGTGCAGGAATGGGAATGATGTAAGTCCATGAATAAAAACGGGCTGCTGTACAAGTATGTACAGCGGCCTTGTTTTGTGTTATCATGAGAAATAGAAAATACATAGAAAGAAGGTGGAATGATGAGTGATTTATACTCAGAAATTCTTGTAAAACGACAGACAGGTTCCATGGACATGCTGAAAAAAGGAGGACTGATCGCACTCATTCTTTTGCTGGCAGTGGGTGGAATTTTGATTTCGCCGATTTTACTGCTTGCTGCAGTTGTGTTAGGTGTTGTGTCATGGTTTTTTGTTTTTCCGCTGTTTCATGTGGAATATGAATATCTGATTGTAAACAAAGAACTGGACATCGATGCGATTTATGCGCAGCAGAAGAGAAAGACGGTGGCAAAATATAATCTGGAAAATATGGATCTTCTGGCACCGCTGAATTCTCATCGAATGGAGTATTACAATGGAAACACACAGATGAAGGTTCGCGATTTTTCATCCGGAGATAAAAGCAAAATCCCTTATGCAATGGTAGTCAAAGGGGACAACGGTGCGGAGAAAGTTCTGCTGGAAATTGATGCGAATACAGCAGAAAGCATAAAAAAGACTTATCCAAACAAAGTTTTTTTGGATTGACACTGTCAGAATTTTTTGTTACACTAAGGGACAAAACAGAAAATACAAGGGAGGAAGAATCATGGGCAAGATTATTGGTGAGGGAATTACATTTGATGATGTGTTGCTGGTACCTGCATATTCTCAGGTAATTCCAAATCAAATAAATCTGGAAACACATTTGACTAAAAAGGTAAAACTGAATATTCCGATGATGAGTGCCGGTATGGATACTGTTACGGAGCATCGCATGGCAATTGCTATGGCAAGACAGGGCGGTATCGGTATCATTCATAAAAATATGAGCATTGAAGAACAGGCAGATGAGGTCGATAAGGTAAAACGTTCAGAAAACGGTGTTATCACCGATCCATTTTATCTGTCACCAGAGCATACTCTGCAGGATGCCAATGAACTGATGGCAAAATACAGAATTTCCGGTGTACCGATCACAGAGGGAAGAAAGCTGGTTGGTATCATTACAAACCGTGATTTGAAGTTTGAAGAGGATTTTACAAAGAAAATCAAAGAATCCATGACATCTGAAAATCTGATTACTGCACCAGTAGGCATTACGCTGGAAGAGGCAAAGAAAATTCTGGCAAAAGCACGTAAGGAAAAATTGCCGATCGTAGATGAGGATTACAATCTCAGAGGTCTGATTACAATCAAAGATATTGAAAAACAGATTAAATATCCATTATCTGCGAAAGATTCTCAGGGACGTCTTCTTTGTGGTGCTGCTGTTGGAATTACATCTAATGTACTGGCACGTGTAGATGCTCTTGTGAAAGCAAATGTAGATGTGATTGTTGTAGATTCTGCCCATGGTCACTCCGAGAACATCCTTAGAACAGTTAGAGAAATTAAAGCAAATTACCCGGATGTACAGTTGATCGCGGGTAACATTGCAACAGGCGAGGCAACAAGAGCTTTGATCGAGGCTGGTGCAGATGCTGTAAAAGTTGGTATCGGACCTGGATCTATCTGTACGACACGTGTGGTTGCAGGTATTGGTGTTCCTCAGATTACAGCCGTTATGAATTGCTATGAGGTTGCGAAGGAATATGGCATTCCTGTCATCGCAGATGGCGGAATCAAATACTCCGGTGATATGACAAAAGCAATCGCTGCCGGTGCAGACGTTTGTATGATGGGAAGTATCTTTGCCGGATGTGATGAAAGCCCGGGAACATTTGAATTGTATCAGGGAAGAAAATATAAAGTATATCGCGGAATGGGCTCTATTGCAGCAATGGAAAACGGAAGCAAAGACCGTTACTTCCAGTCTGATGCAAAGAAATTAGTTCCGGAAGGTGTGGAAGGACGTGTTGCATACAAAGGACACGTGGAAGACACTGTATTCCAGCTGATCGGTGGTATCCGCTCCGGCATGGGATACTGCGGTGCACCGGATATTCCTACTCTGAAAGAGAATGGAAGATTTGTAAAGATTTCTGCAGCAGCGCTGAAAGAGTCTCATCCTCATGATATCCATATTACAAAAGAAGCTCCGAACTATAGTATTGAGGAATAGTTAGTTACTGTTTACATGCCATTATCCCGTGAGGTGTTTTGGTATTGTTACTGCGAATAGTAGCGATGAATAAAAAAAGACTTGAAATTCGAAAATATTTCATGTAGTATAAGGATAGTTGCTGTATGACTGGCGGAAGTAGGAATACCTACAGGGAGTACAGCGAGATGATGCCGACCGCCTGGGCAGCCGTTATGGGTTACCCAGGCGGTTTTTGTACTAAGAAAGGAGAAAATACTATGCAGATGTTATCATTGGAACAGGAATTAAAAGGAAATGCTTATCCTGGAAGAGGAATTGTAATCGGAAAAAGCAAAGACGGTAAGAAAGCAGTTACTGCATACTTTATTATGGGAAGAAGTTCCAACAGCCGCAATCGTATTTTTGTTGAGGAAGAAAATGGAATCCGTACACAGGCATTTGATCCTTCTAAGCTGGAAGATCCAAGTCTGATTATTTATGCACCGGTGCGTGTTCTGGGCAACAAAACCATCGTAACAAATGGTGACCAGACCGACACGATTTATGAGGGAATGGACAAACAGTTGACATTTGAACAGTCTTTAAGAAGCAGAGAGTTTGAGCCGGACGGCCCAAATTACACACCGAGAATTTCCGGTATCATGCATGTGGAGAATGGAACCTACAATTATGCAATGTCCATTTTGAAGAGTAACAATGGAAATCCAGAAGCCTGCAATCGTTATACATTCGCATATGAAAATCCAGTAGCAGGAGAGGGACATTTCATTCATACTTATATGTGTGATGGCAATCCGCTTCCAAGCTTTGAGGGTGAGCCAAAACTGGTAGAGATTCCAGATGATATGGATGCATTCACAGATATGCTGTGGAACAGCCTGAATGAAGAAAACAAAGTATCTTTATTCGTTCGTTACATTGACATTGCAACAGGTGCTTATGAATCTAAGATTGTAAACAAGAATCAGTAAGGAGAAAAATCATGAAAGAATTACAGTTAAAATATGGATGCAACCCAAATCAGAAACCGTCCAGAATTTATGTGGCAGACGGTTCCGAACTTCCGATTCAGGTGCTCAGCGGAAGACCGGGATATATCAACTTCCTGGATGCTTTCAATGGATGGCAGCTGGTGCGTGAGCTGAAACAGGCAACAGGTCTTCCGGCAGCTACTTCTTTTAAACATGTATCTCCGGCAGGTGCCGCAGTTGGTCTCCCGATGGATGATGTATTGAAGAAAATTTACTGGGTGGATGATATGGGAGATCTCTCTCCGATCGCATGTGCATATGCGAGAGCGAGAGGTGCAGACAGAATGTCTTCCTTTGGTGATTTTATTGCGTTGTCTGATGTCTGCGACAAAGATACCGCTTCTCTGATTAAGAGAGAGGTTTCCGACGGTGTGATTGCTCCTGGATATACAGAGGAGGCACTGGAGATTCTCAAACAGAAGAAAAACGGCAATTACAATGTCATCCAGATTGATGAGAACTACAAACCGGCTCCAATCGAGCACAAAGAAGTATTCGGTGTGACATTTGAGCAGGGAAGACAGGAACTGGCAATCAACGATGAACTGATTTCCAATATCGTAACCGAGAACAAAGATCTTCCGGAAGCTGCCAAGATCGATATGAAGATTTCTCTGATCACGCTGAAATATACACAGTCCAACTCTGTATGTTTCGTAAAAGGCGGACAGGCAATCGGTATTGGAGCAGGACAGCAGTCCCGTGTACATTGTACCCGTCTGGCAGGCCAGAAAGCAGATAACTGGTTCCTTCGTCAGTCTCCGAAAGTACTTGGCCTTCAGTTTGTAGACGGTATTCGCCGTGCAGACAGAGACAATGCGATTGACGTATACATTGGTGAGGAATATATGGATGTTCTGGCAGAAGGTGCATGGCAGAAAATCTTCAAGGTGAAACCGGAAGTGTTCACAAGAGAAGAGAAACGTGCATGGCTGGATCAGATGAGCGATGTGACAGTAGGTTCTGATGCATTCTTCCCGTTCAGCGACAATATTGAGCGTGCGCATAAGAGCGGCGTAAAATATATTGCAGAACCGGGCGGTTCTGTGAGAGATGA
>JALFVM010000184.1 GCA_022787145.1 Lachnospiraceae bacterium
GCGCGCTCGCATGCTTACATGCCAGCATGACGCATTCTCACTTTGCCTTTACGGATATTTGCAGCCATGCCTACACAACCAGCACGATTTGCCTGTAAAGTGTCCTGTAAATCCTTTCCTACCTGCAGATCTGCCTTTGTAGCAGGTTCTGACTTTCCCGACCAAAAGGTCTACCAGACCTTTTGTCTGGGCACTAAGGCGTGTCCCAGAAAGAACACATCTTTCATTATCGGTTTTACCATCTATCATTCCTCCGCATCAAATCATTTCACATTCTGATTATATCAACAAAATCATATTTCTACCATAGTGAGGTTTTTTCATTTCTATGTTGTATAAGGGACTCTCTTTTCCCATATAAGTGAGAGGTTCTTTTTCTAAGAGCAAGATCCACCCGTGTTTAACAGTAGTGCCATTTTGGCAACTGTTCCACTTACGGGTTTTCATCTTGATGGGGATTCCGGTCTTCGTTCCACTACGGTCCGCGCTAAACGCAGGTCCACCGGACCTGCAGCGCCCCATGCCCTCGTTTTCGACATCACAGATGTCTTTTGGCTTCCACTGAAAAAGTGGTCGCAGCAACATAGGTACAAATGGAAGGGACAGCCATTGTTACCTATGTTGACATCACTAGGTGATGGATCATTCCGATGGAAGGGAGGAATATGCAGAGAACAAAGAAAAGGAAAGATGTTACTCATCCACATTTTGTAGCTGTAAGACTTACTGATGCAGAGATGGCTCTTTTAGATCAAGGGACATCCATGCTTGGCATCTCCAGATCGGAGTATTTGAGAAAATTACTTTTTGAAAAGGAAATTACAAACAGGATCGAAGTTGTAGCTGACATGGATGAACTAAGACATTTGGTCAATGAATATGGAAAAATTGGATCAAACCTCAATCAGATTGCAAAATATTTTAACACTGGCGGGGAAATCTCTGCGGAAATGAAAGATGAAATCCGGCAGTGTATTTCTGATCTGTTTTCCTTAAGAAAAGAAGTATTACGAATGGCAGGTGAATTGCATGGCCATAATCAAACACATTAAAAGCAGAAATGCGAATTATTCCGATGCACTGGAATATCTACTTTTCCAACACAACGAAAAAACGGGAAAACCGCTTCTGGATGATTCCGGCAGAAAACTGTTGAGAGAAGAATTCTATATGGACGGACTGCATTGTGACCCAATGTCTTTTGACAAAGAGTGTGAGAAGACAAATACATTTTTTCACAAAAATCAAAAAAGAGGGGATATCAAAAGCCACCATTACATCATCAGTTTTGATCCTGTTGATGCAACAGAATGTGGACTCACCGGAGAAAAGGCACAGGCACTATGTCTGGATTTTGCCAGAAAAAACTTTCCTGGTTATCAGGCACTGGTTGTCACTCATACGGATGGGCATAATGGCTCCGGTAACATTCATACCCATATTGTCATTAACAGTGTCCGGAAATATGCAGTTGACCGGCAGGATTACATGGACAAGCCCCATGAGCATGAAGCCGGATTTAAGCACCGGTCCACAACAAGATTTCTCAATCATTTGAAGAAGGAAGTCATGGAGATGTGTGACCGTGAAGGACTCCATCAGGTGGATCTCCTTTCTCCGGCACCTGCAAAAATAACAAGAGAAGAATACTGGGCAAAGACGCATGGACAAGATCAGATGAATAAAACAAATGAGAAAATTCGTGCTGCCGGGCTGAAACCAGCTTCAACTGTATTCCAGACACAAAAACAGTTTTTGAGGGATGCCATCGATGACTGCTCACAGTTATCCGGAAGTTTCGATGAATTCCAATCTCTGCTTTTGGACAAATACAATATTTCCGTCATTGAGAAAAGAGGTAGTTACCGGTATCTTCATCCGGACAGGGACAGACGGATCTCTGCAGAATCTCTGGGAGCCAACTATGGAAAAGCATATCTGGAACAGCAATTCCAGAACCATTCAGTCAGCAAAGTTCGTCCACATGAAAGTTCTCACAATACAGAAAATGCTGCAAATCTCGATTATCATGCAGATCCATTCATGATCTTTTTTGTAAAATCTGAGCTTAGCCTTGTGACGGATCTCCAGACAAATGTAAAGGCAATGCAGAATCAGGCTTATGCCCGGAAAGTGAAGATCAGCAATCTGCAGCAAATGGCAGATACCTTGATTTATATTCAGGATCATGGTTACGACACTAGAGAAGATCTGAAAAAACAGGAAACTGACATCCGGTTAAGGATGGAAGAAGCTCAGGAACATCTTTCTGATCTATCTTCCAAAATGAAAGATGTGAACGCACAGATCCACTACACCGGACAATATTTTGCTTCAAAACCGATATATGCTGAATTTCTGAAATCGAAAAACAAGAAGAAATTCCGGCAGGAGCATTCATCGAAAATCAAATCCTATGAGGAAGCCCGCGATTGGTTAAAAGCGTTCTATCCAGATGGAAAGATGCTTTCGATGGAGACCCTGAAATCTCAAAAATCGGAGCTACAGAAATCCATTGATACTCAGAAATCAGTTGAAAAACAATTCAGGGATTATCACAAAGAACTGGAAATCGCCAATGCCAATGTAGATGCCATTCTCAAAAGGAAGGAACCATCTATTTATACGCATTACGAACAACCGGCACAGACAGAAAACTTAAAAACAAATTCACAACACAAAAAGAAGGAGGACAAAACATTATGACACAAACAGAATTCAATTTGCTATTCATACAGCAGGTAAACCGCTGCGAAGAAACCCTGCGCGGAAAAGCAAAAGAATATATGGGGAACAACCCGGACAGGCTCAGTGCATTTAAAACAGCTGCAGCTCTGCAGGAATGTACACCCGAAAGAGCCCTTGCCGGAATGATGGCAAAACACATCATCTCACTTTATGATATGTGCTTTTCAGAACAGTCAACTTATGACCAGAGCATGTGGGATGAGAAGATTACAGACAGTCTGAACTACCTGTTTCTATTAAATGCACTGGTCAGGGAGCTTCTTGTATAATTCAAATATAGGGAATTCCGAGAAGGAGGTTGAGAAAAAAATACCTCAGTGTAAAATAAGATTACTGACTTTGGACGGTTAGTAAAAATCTTATTGAACAGAGAGGTATCTGAAATGAATTGTAACACACAGAACGCAAAAATTGCATCTATTACGGAAAAAACTTTAATCGTTGGTATCGATGTTGGAAGCGAAACTCATTATGCAAGGGCCTTTGACTGGCGGAATTATGAGTACTCAAAAAAGTCGTTTGTTTTCAACAACGATGAAGCGGGGTTTGCCGCATTCAAAGCATGGATGGAAGACATAGCAGAGAAACATGGGAAAGAGGCAGTGATTCCAGGCATGGAACCTACCGGTCATTACTGGCTGAACCTTGGAGCGTACCTGCAGGACCAGGAAATGAAGCCGGTGCATGTGAATCCGCACCATGTAAAGAAGTCCAAAGAACTGGATGATAATAACCCGAATAAGAATGACCGTAAAGATCCCAAAACAATCGCGGCTCTGGTGAATGAAGGAAGATTTTCGTATCCATATATTCCTACAGGAATTTATGCGGAGATCAGAAATCTGTCAAATCTTCGTATTCAGACACAGGAAGAAATAACAAGGATCAAAAACCGGATAGCCCGATGGTTCAGCATATACTTTCCGGAAATAAAAGACGTTTATAAAAATCCGGACGCTGTAAGCGGGATGATGGTGATCAAAAAGGCACCGTTGCCATGTGATATCAAAGAACTTGGCATAGAAGGTGTAAATCAGGTATGGAGGGATGCAAGGCTGAAAGGCGCTGGCTTAAAGAGGGCAAGAACCCTGGTATCAGCAGCGGAGCACAGCATCGGAAGTACCGAAGCTCCGGGAAGTGCCAGAATAGAGATACGAAACCTGCTGAATGATTATGAAGTATATAAGAACAGAATGGATGAGCTGCTAAAAGAGATAGAAGCGAAACTTTCTGAGATTCCTTACATTGACAAACTGATGGCGATCAAAGGGATCGGTATAAAAACCGTAAGCTGTTTTATTGCTGAAGTGGGTGACATTCGTCGTTTTGATAACCCCAAACAGCTGCAGAAACTGGCGGGATATGCCATAGTTGCAGATGAGTCAGGCAAGCATAATGGAGAAAGTCGTATCAGCCACAGGGGAAGAAAACGCCTGAGATACGCATTGTATGAAGGTGCGATATCAGTAATAGGAAAGAATAAAGAATTCAGGGAAATACACGACTATTACAGGACGCGGAAGCAGAATCCACTGAAGAAGATGCAGTCGGTGATAGCAATTGCGTGTAAGTTGATCAGGATCTTCTACACGATACTGACAAAAGGTGTATATTATGATGGTCAGAAGATGCTGAGTGATATCGTAAGGCCGGAAACTGCAATGGCAGCATAAAAGGATCGTAAAACAGTATATCGTGGCTGATTTGAGCATTTGAGGAAAGGTAGTTCGAATGCTGAAACCAGCCACGATAGCTGGAAAAAAACAGAATGCAACAGGAAAACGTCCACTGAAAGGTGCTGGTGCAGGAAGAAAGTCAGTAATAAAAATATAAAGAATGAGCCAGTAGTCGGCAGGAATAATCACCATAGGGCATGACCCTGTAAACGAGCTGAGCTGACACCCTGGTTATGGACAGGCGGGACGAGAGAAGTTAGGACTCAGCATTTGTCTGATGATCCTGGTAGACACGGGAGGTTCGCTGCCGTAGATGGATGGGTATACACAAGGCCATGTAAAACGGAAAACCAAGACGTTTTACTTCGTGTACCCAAAACCTTCTATTTTCGTACCAGATACAGAGAAATGTCCATTCCTATGGCTCATTGTTCTGAGATATTTATTGATAATATATTGAAAAATCCTTGAATTTCAAGGAGAAAAGACTTGACTCAATAGGGAGGTATTGTTATGACATTCGGTGAGAAAGTAAAAACATTAAGAAAAACGAAGGATATGAGCCAGACCCAACTGGCTCAGGCAATTGGTGTATCCTTAAGAACGGTAGGCGGATGGGAGAAAGAAGGACGTTACCCCAAACAGCATGAACTCTACCAGAAACTTGCTGATACTCTGGGATGTGATATTTCCTATCTCATGACGGAAGAAGAAGCTTTTATTACAGAAGCCACAGAGCAGTTCGGATCCAGAGGAGCCAGACAGGCACAGCAAATCCTGGAACAGGCAGCCGCTATGTTCGCCGGTGGAGAATTATCTGATGAAGATAAAACTGCCTTCATGGACGAAATCCAGATGCTGTATCTGGATTCCAAGAAACGTGCCAAGAAGTTTACACCGAAGAAGTATCTCAAAAACGAATAGAAGGGCTTTTTATGGTACACCATTTTTTGTACAGTATACTTGTGAAAAACCCTCTGCATATATTTGAGGCAACTTATCTTTTGAGGTGATATATTTGGGAAACAGCTATATTTACACAAAAGTGGAAAATTTGGTCAAACGATTTAAGACCAGAGACCCTTTTGAACTTCTCGACTGCATGAACGTTGTGGTCGGAGAAACATCAAATTACAAGAAATTAAAAGGCTACTGCTTCATGAGCTGCCAGACAATCTATGTCATGATCAGCAGTTTCCTTTCAGAAGAAGAGCAACGTATCGTTGCCGCACACGAACTGGGGCACATCGTCCTGCACCGGTCACAGCTGAAAATGGCTCCAATGAAGGATGATGTGCTCTACAATATGAAAGACACAACAGAATACGAAGCCAATCTGTTTGCCGCCGATCTTCTCCTTGAAGATGACGATGTGGCTGAAATGTCAAAAAATGAAGACCTGAATTACTTTGGATTCTGCAGCAGTCTGGATGCCAGTCCGGAACTAATGAGCTTTAAGCTCTACAGCCTGATGAAGCGTGGTCAGGCTTATCAGATGCCGATGGAGATACAGAGCAATTTTCTAGCAAAGTAAAAATAGCTCGTTCATATCAACGGGCTATTTTTTTACTTTGTTTCTTCTCACATTTTACTGATAAAACCAACTATATTCATCATTTTTGAAATATGCTTTTAATGCCATATAGTCTCATATACAACATTACAATTTCAATCATCTGCATAGATTACTGTATGCTTATCATGTGATCCAGGCAGATGAAACCCCTGTGCTCGTAAATCACGATGGTCATAATGCTGGATCAAAATAATGGTATTCAATTATAATTTCATTTCTTTATAATCGAGTAGGAGGGAGTGATTAACTCCCGTCCTCTCACACCACCGTGCGTACCGTTCGGTACACGGCGGTTCTTTAGTTTTCGCAAACTACCAGATAATAGTCAAGCATGGATGTGTATCCTAGTTTGGCTATTATTT
>JALFVM010000195.1 GCA_022787145.1 Lachnospiraceae bacterium
CACTCACCTCCACGTGTTCTGTAGTGTGTCAGTCTTATAGGGAAACTATATCAGAAGGAAGATAGAATTAAAAGTGAAGGGTAGCCAACTTGTTTCATGACGCATTGGTGCCTTTCGCAGAAAGGCGGATTATATTTATGAAGAAAAATAATCAGATTTTATATGCGATCATTGGAGTGCTCCTCGGAGTCATTCTCGTTTTGGGTCTGCTGTTTTATATATACACAGGGAAGCTTCGTGCTATGGAGCGGCAGGTCGAGTCTATGGAGGGTACGATGAGCGATGCTGTGGCGCAGGCGCAGAATAAAACACCGGAAAGCGGCGAAAGTACGGATGTGGAGTCTGCGTATGTGTCTGTGGATGCAGAGGAAGAAAAACAAGAGGAAAACGAAGAACAGGAAGAGGAAAATAAGGTGACGCCGACTCCGACACAGGAGGCGGCGCAAGTGGATGCTTCGACACAGTTTGATGATCTTAAGCCGCAGGTAGAAAGTCTTTTGGAAGGCTACAAAAGCCAGGTGGGCGGAAAATGGGCAGTTTATGTGGAAGATTTGAAGACAGGCGGAAGCATGACGGTGAATGATGAAAAGATGCAGGCAGCCAGCCTGATCAAGCTGTACATCATGGGTGCTGTCTATGAGAATTTTGATGCCCTCTCTGCCAGTGGAAATCTGGGAGATCTTCTGACAAAGATGATCACCGTCAGCGACAACGACGCGGCAAATGAACTGGTGAAGCTTCTGGGAGGCGGAGATACCTCCAAAGGAATGATGGTAGTCAATTCTTTCTGTACACAGTATGGCTACAACAATACCAGTATGGGAAGACTGCTTCTTGCAGACAACACAACGGCGGATAATTATACATCCGTCAAAGACTGTGGAAAATTTCTGTATCATATGTACAACAACAAGTTTACTCATTCCAGCGATATGATGGAACTGCTGTTGGCACAGACGCGGCGCGGCAAAATTCCGGCAGGTATTCCGGATGGCGTTCAGGTGGGCAACAAGACGGGAGAACTCGATGATGTCCAGAATGATGCTGCAATTGTATATGCAGAAAAGCCGTATGTGGTCTGTATCATGGCTGAGGGTGTCAGTGGAACAGATGGACCTGTTCAGGCAATCGCATCTTTATCGAATGTGATTTATGGCTATACGAATGAAACCTGATAAAAAATAGTGAAATCAGGAAAAGCTCCTTGCCAAAAGGAGCTTTTTTTGTTATAGTATTTTTAGGTGCTTTCGCGATTAAAAGTGTAACACTTTAACGCACGAAAGCACACAAAAGAGACAAGGGGGTCTTAGAGAAATGTTAATTAAAATGTTGTTACTGATTATCTTTTTTGGAAGTATGGTGGCAGTTGGACTGTATTCTCGCAGACATGCAGGAAGTGTCAATGACTTTGTGCTTGGCGGTCGAGGCGTTGGTCCGTGGCTTACAGCCTTTGCCTACGGTACTTCCTATTTTTCTGCAGTTGTATTTGTTGGATATGCCGGACAGTTTGGCTGGAAATACGGATTGTCTGCCACCTGGATTGGTCTTGGAAATGCCATCATCGGAAGTTTGCTGGCATGGGTGATTCTGGGAAGAAGAACACGAATCATGACAAATCATCTTAAGGCAGCTACAATGCCGGATTATTTTGGAAAACGCTACGACAGCAACGCTTTGCGTATTGCGGCATCTGCGATCGCTTTCGTATTTTTGATTCCGTATACCGCTTCTTTGTACAATGGTCTGTCCAGATTGTTTGGAATGGCATTTGATATTCCTTACGTGGCATGTGTCATTATCATGGCAACGCTGACTGGCGTGTATGTCATCCTCGGCGGTTATATGGCAACTGCGATCAACGATTTTATTCAGGGTATTATCATGCTTGGCGGTATCGTAACCGTCATTGCAGCCGTATTAAACAACAATGGGGGGTTCCTCAATGCTGTGCAGGAACTTTCAAAATTTGCAAGTGATGTGCCGGTGACAGAGGGACAGCCAGGTGCATTTGCATCCTTCTTTGGTCCGGATCCTTTGAATCTTCTCGGCGTTATCATCCTGACTTCGCTTGGAACCTGGGGACTGCCTCAGATGGTACATAAATTCTACACAATCAAGAATGAAAAAGCTGTGCAGACAGGAACCATTATTTCCACACTGTTTGCCATTGTGATTTCCGGTGGATGTTATTTTCTCGGCGGATTTGCCAGACTATATGATACATCGGCAATTTACAAACCAGACGGCACGGTTGCATTTGATGCGATTATTCCGGCGATGCTTTCCACACTTCCAGATCTTTTGATTGGAATTGTTGTGGTGCTGGTGTTATCGGCATCCATGTCTACGCTGTCTTCTCTGGTACTGACGTCCAGTTCTACGCTGACGCTTGATTTTATTAAGGGAAGTCTGGTCAAAGATATGGAAGAAAAGACACAGCTTTTTGTGATGCGTGTGCTGATTGTATTTTTCATCGTGATTTCCGTTGTACTTGCACTGAATCCGCCAACCTTTATTGCACAGCTGATGGGAATTTCCTGGGGCGCGCTGGCAGGTGCATTCCTCGCTCCATTTTTGTACGGACTGTACTGGAAGAAAGTTACAAGAGCATCCGTATGGGTAAGTTTTGCAGCGGGTGTCGGTATTACTGTTGTAAATATGTTTGTGCCGATGTTTAACAGTCCGATTAATGCCGGAGCAGCAGCGATGATTGCCGGATTGATCCTTGTTCCGATTGTCAGTCTTCTGACTCCGAAAATGGACCAGAAGCAGGTGGATACACTGTTTGAGTGTTACGAAGAAACCGCTGTGGTACATAAGAAAGTCGCACTTCCGGAGCAGGAAAACGATTAATTCAAATGAAGAAGCTTCATGGCATTTTTGTGGGAGACAAGTTCAAATTCTTCATCCGTGAGATCAAGCTCATGGAGAAAACGGATATCCTCACTTTGTGTGTTCCATGGAGTATCACTTCCGAACAGAACCTTGTCTGCGCCGTGTTTATGGATCATGGCGTTTAAGCGTTCGGGAACGATGTGGCTGATGACGTAGGCAGTATCGAGATAAACGTCACTGCCGAGCAGATAGTTTTCCACATCTGTATAAAAGAAATTGTTGCCCATATGGGCAAGTACAAGATTGTCAGGCTGTACATCCCGAAGGACTTCCAGAATCATGGGTACGCTGCAGTGTACCAGATCCGGTGAGTAGGGATCATAGCCCGTGTGCGTAATGACGAAAAGTCCAAGCTGGGCTGCCTTGTCAATGATGCGTTTGTAGCGAATGTCGTTGAAGAAAATGCCCTGGTAATCGGGGTGAATCTTCAGTCCTGCAAAGCCGTGCTCCTTTATGATCCGGAGCTGGTCGGCATAATTGTCGGCCATGGGATGAATACCGGCCAGAGATACAATTCCCTGTGTGGGATGTTCGAAAAACTTTTCGTTGATCTGGTCGGCAAAACGAAGGATGCCGTCAAACTGATGCAGGTTTGTAACAGTTGGCAATACAACGCTGATGTCAATAGCAGCCTCTTCCATGGATTTTTTCAGGCCGCTGTAGGTTCCGTCCATGCTGGGTTCACGCTGGATGGTACTGGCAAGCTTTGGAATTGCCTTTTCGGCAATTTTGTCGGGAAAGATGTGAGTATGGAAATCAATGTACATTTGTTTCATCCTTTCATTATGTATTTACAGTCTTTTCTATAAACAATTCTACAATAATTTAACAAAATATGGTATACTAAAAATTAACAAAACATGGAGGAAAAAGACAATGATTTGGGCACCAGAAGAAACGTATTCAAGAGAAGAGATACAGGCAATCCAGCTGAGAAAACTCAAACAGACGGTTGCTTATATTTATGAAAAAGTTCCGGCATATGCAAAAAAGATGGATGATGTGGGAATCAAGCCCGCAGATATTCAGACATTAA
>JALFVM010000005.1 GCA_022787145.1 Lachnospiraceae bacterium
TTGGGAAAAATTAGAGAATGTGGCTGTATTTTTATGCTGATTTAATGGTAAAATAAGCGTGTATACATGAAATTCTCCTAAAAATAGGCGCAGTTTATCGGAAGTGACATTTACCTGTTTTTTTGCCAGAGTAAATGCCACCCCTGATCTCTTTGTATTCTGAGGGCTATATCTGGGGGATTGAATTGTAAAAGGCGGGGAAGGTGTTTGGGGAAACATGGCTTCCATCGCCGGGCTTCGAATGTCAAGTGGCTTTTGCGGCATATCCTCGCACCAAAGAGCGGTGCTGCGGTATTCCACAGTCCACTTGACATTCTTGGTTTACAGCCTAAACCGTGAGTGCCGACAGGGAAGCAGTTCTATCAGAACAGCGTTCCCTGTCATCCCTCCAGTATAGGCTGTAAACAGGCTGCTGGCTGTTGATCCTGGGCTCTGCCCATACCCGGCCTCCTGAAAAGCAGTTGTTACTGCCTTCGTAGAAGTGTCGGTGTAAGGTTGACATCATTTGGTTCGATCTTATGGCATCCTAATAAAGAAAGGGTCTCTTCACCGTAAAGAAACTGAAACATATCATAGGGGCATTTGTTTCCCAGGCTTTCCCTGCTGTAAGAGTTGATATGGTCCATGAGGAGACTGATATCTGACTGGGTTAAGCCATCAAAAGAGGTTCCTTTTGGAAGAACACAGCGGATAAACTCATGGTTCTTTTCGGCAGATCCCTTCTGCCCCGGGGCGGATGGATCGCAATAAAAAATATGTGTGCGCCGGTTTCCCTGCCTGTCAAACTCCATGGCTTTTGGATTGGAAAATTCACTGCCATTGTCTGTCAAAAGCAGTGGCATGACAGAAAGGAAAATATCACATCTCAATTCCAGATAAAGTTTGTCAATGATATCAATAACCGACTGAGAATCATTAGAGTCCCGGAGAAAAGCCAGCATGAGCTCTGCTTTTACAAAATGAAGAGTAAGGAGTACTTTGCCTCCTTTTGTGCCTTCCACGGAATCCATTTCGGTTATCGGAAGATCCGGATGGGAAGAACGGAACTCTAAATAGTGCTGATAAGTGCGGCCGATGCGACAGGCTTTATCAACCTTGAAGTTCTTTTTCTTTTTACGCCTGTTGTATTTTACCTTCCTTGGAAGATCAATGTTGCGGGCGGAAAAGAGATTGTAATCAACAAGCCGGTAAACTGTCCGTTCACTGATCATGATAGAGTCCTTATTATTTGCGCAGATATGATTGATGGACTGTCCTTTTCTGATCAGAGGAGAAATCAATTGATCCAAATGGGCGATTTCTTCTTCGGAATAAGCGATGCCGGTCCTTGATTCAGAAAGGACCTCTTTATATTCCCTGTCAGCAGAAGCGGCGTTATAGATACGTTTTTCTAATGTACATTTAATTTTATCGGGACATCCATTGCAGACATAGGGAGGGTTGTCAAGTTTTAGGCATTTTTCTTCAGCAAAGTCAGGGCAAAAAGAATTGCATTTACCACAAAGGGAACAAGGTTTGCGTTTTCCCAGGGAGCAGTTTGTACAGAGTCCCCTGACGTTACAGTCCCGTCTATGAATGCAGGCATTGTAAGATCGTCCATAACCGCCGGTTTTCCGAAACACCATATGATTTTTTATTTCTCTTGAGACAGAAGTGCAGTTTTTTCCAATCGTTGCAGCGATTGATTTGAATGATGCCTGTTCTGACAGCATCTGGGATATTTTTATACGGTCATTTAATGTTAAATGTTTTGAACTCATGATTATAATCCTCCTATAATGCTTCCCAGACATAACAAGAAGATTATAATAGTTTTTCTGCCAAAGTAAATGCAACATAATGTATTGCCAAAGTAAACGCAACAGATGTCGGAAATAGGGGGTGCATTTACTTTGACAATTTACATTACTATAGTCATTCATAAAAATTTCAATTCCCCCCTTGATATTTATTAAAAATTCACTTATAATATGTAAGGATAATAGTTCTCAAAAAGTGTACTTTATGAGAGCTTTCTTTTTTGTTTTTCATTTCTTTGTGCCAACCTGTATTCCTGAAGTCTGCGATAAAAAGTGGCTTCGCTCATTCCACATGTTTCCATCACCTCCTGTGTTGTGATTTCTTTTTTCTCCCATTTTTTTATCATCTGTCCAAAATTATCAGGGGTTTTAATTGCCGGTCTTCCAAATTTGATTCCGCGTGCTTTCGCAGCTGCAATCCCTTCTGCCTGCCGTTGTCGGATATTGCTTCGTTCATTTTCTGCCACAAAAGAAAGCACCTGTAAAACAATATCACTGAGAAATGTTCCCATCAGATCTTTTCCCCGGCGGGTATCCAAAAGCGGCATATCCAGTACCATGATATCAATCCCTTTCTCTTTTGTCAGAATCCGCCATTGTTCCAGAATTTCTTCATAA
>JALFVM010000016.1 GCA_022787145.1 Lachnospiraceae bacterium
GGCATAGAATCAAGCTCTGTCTTAATCAATGCACACGCCTCGTCGACAAGGTCGATGGCCTTATCCGGCAGGAATCGGTCGCTGATGTAACGGTCCGATAACGTAGCCGCTGCCACAAGCGCACTATCTGTAATCTTTACTCCATGGAAAACTTCATAGCGTTCTTTCAGTCCACGAAGAATGGAAATCGTATCTTCTACTGTCGGCTCATTCATCATAACCGGCTGGAAACGACGTTCCAGAGCCGAATCCTTCTCAATATACTGACGATACTCATCGAGTGTCGTTGCACCGATACAGTGCAGCTCGCCACGTGCAAGCATCGGTTTGAGCATATTTCCGGCATCCATGGCACCGTCTGTCTTACCGGCACCGACAATCAGATGCAGCTCATCAATAAAAAGAATGATTTTTCCTTCACTCTTTCGTACTTCTTCCAGAACGGCCTTCAGACGTTCCTCAAATTCGCCTCTGTATTTGGCACCAGCTACCAGTGCTCCCATATCCAGTGAAAAAATTGTCTTATCCTTCAGTCCTTCCGGCACATCACCTTTGACGATTCGCTGCGCCAGTCCCTCTACAGCTGCTGTTTTACCAACACCAGGCTCGCCGATCAGCACCGGATTGTTTTTCGTCTTACGGGACAAGATACGGATGATATTACGAATTTCCGTATCACGTCCGATGACCGGATCCAGCTTCTGCTCTCTTGCCTTCTCAACAAGATCCTGACCATATTTATTTAAAGTATCATACGTTGCCTCCGGATTGTCACTGACAACACGCTGGTTTCCTCTGACGGTGGACAGCGCCTGCAAAAATCGTTCTCTCGTAATTCCATATTCCTGGAACAATTTTTTGATTCCCTGATTCGGATTTTTAATCATAGATAAGAACAAATGCTCAACAGACACATATTCATCGCCCATTGCCTTTGCCTCATCCTCTGCCGTAATCAGTACTTTATTTAACGCCTGACCAATATACGGCTTACCGCCGCTGACCTTTGTTCTGGCCTGCAGTGCCTTCTCTACACTGTCATCGAAGGCATCGCCATTGATTTCCATTTTTACAATTAATTTTGCAATCAGACTGTCATCCTGATGCAGGAGCGCATACAACAGATGCTCCTGTTCCACTTCCTGATTGCCAAATTCGTAAGCCACTTTTTCCAAATCCTGTACAGCCTGTATGGATTTCTGTGTGAATTTACTGATATTCATAACAATCACGCCTCCTCATACTTATGAAAAACCATTGATTTATGGTATTGTTTCCTTTTTCATGTTTTACTATACTCCCGATTGTTAGCACTGTCAAGTGATGAGTGCTAATTTTTTTATAAAAAAAGTGTGAACAATCAAAAGAAGTCTAAAAAAAGAACCGAAGACTCTTTCGAATCTCCAGTTCCTTCCTTTATATTTATTCTTCTTCGGTTTCTTCTGTACCTGCTGCTGCCGCACTGTGAACTGCATTCATCATAACGACAACGGCCTCCGGATTTGTAACCAAGTCAATATCCTTATTTTTAGCAATGTCCAGATCTTTTACATGAATGACATCACCTACATGCATGGTGCTGACATCAATTTTCACTTTATCCACCAATGCTGCCGGCAAAGCCTTATAAGAAATCTCACTCAGATTCTCCTGAATAACACCGCCTACAACTTTATCATGGTTCAGAAGGATGACTTCTGCAACAGAATGTACCTTCTGGTTACTTACCAATGCCTGAAAATCAATCTCTTCAACCATCCGTGACATTGAATTATATTCTATATCTTTAATCAGAACATCATATGGCTGTCCGTCAATTTCCAGCATAATCTGGCTTCCTTTGTTGTCAGTCTTAAGAAGCTGGTCAACATCTTTCTTCTGCATCTTCACAGGAATGGATTCTTTAATCTCTTTGCCAAACATATTTCCTGTGACAAAACCCTCTCTTCTTAATTTTTTTGCTTTCACATCCATGCTTCTTTTTTCAGCTTTTAAAGTATTCATTTATCTTTTCCTCCAAAAATCTGATTGCTTAGCAGCCTTCTACTTTTTTCAAAGAGGTTTGTTAAGTAACTCTGTTTCCTTGTTACGCCCTATATTATAGTCGTTATATAATAAACAGATTAACCAAATTTTTATTTTTTTAGAAGAATTTTTTGTATACTATTCAATCAGCTGAAAACCGCATTAAATCGCTTCATCTTCAAAGCCCGACCATACCGGTTTTCCAGGATAAATTTTCGCCTCTTCTTCGCCTCTGAGCACGCGCAGCGCACCGGCTCTCATGGCCTCCTGCTCAAATTCGCCCGGATACGAAACGACTGGTGCAATCCACTCGCAGCGTTCCTTAATCTGTGCCTCTACCTCCGGAAAACGCAAAAGTCCTCCTGTCAGGATAATCGCATCCACCTGACCTTTGAGGACGACACTCATAGAACCGATATACTTTGCCACCTGATAAATCATGGCATTCCAGATACGGGTCGCCTGCTTATCTCCTGCTTCCACCAGCTTATGGACTGTATCGGAATTGGAGGTTCCATAGTGACTGCTCAGTCCTCCTGCCTGGCTGCAGAGATTTTTCATCTCAGTCGGTGTCTTGTCACTGAAATAATCAATGATATCCGTCACAGCCATCGACCCCATACGCGTCGGCGTAAATGGTCCCTCACCGCCTCCGGCATCGTTTCCGTCAATCATGCGCCCCTTCTCATGGGCAGTGATCGAAATGCCTCCATCAATATGGCAGGCAATAAAATTACAATCTTCATATTTACGTCCCATTTTTTTTGCATGTGTTCTCGCTGTTGCCTTCAGGTTCAACGCATGACAGGTTGCCTTGCGATACACGCCTTTCACCCCGGTGATACGCGCCAGATCACATAACTCGTCCTCGATCGGAGGATCCATCATCAGCATCTCTCCGCCGTAACGCTCCCACGCTTTCTGTGCCATCTGCACGCCAAGCATCGAAGCGTGGTATAATCCTCCCTTGCACTCTCTGGTATCTTCCACAAGGCGTTCATCAATCCTATACACGCCTCCCATGACAGAATAACATCCACCGCCCCTGCCGACAATAGCATCTATCCCCTTTTCTTCAAACCTGTTCTCTTTCATAAACTTCCAGACAACTTCCATGCGAAAATCCAACTGATCATTAATCGTCGGAAATTTCAGCAATTCCGATGAATCATGAAAAACGTCCGTAGTCAGCAGACATTCTTCGTTTTCAAACATAGACAATTTTGTTGATGTCGATCCTGGGTTAATAACGAGGATCCTGTAGTTTTTCTTATCTTTTCCCATAGTTTCTCCTACACTTCCTGCCTTCTCCACTTTCTCGTCAAAATCGCTCTGCTGTGATTGATGAGGCTTATTTTGTTTTCATGTTGCGTACAAATTTATATTTTCATTATACTTCAAATCGGGCTGTTTTGGAACAGATTCCTAATAAAAAATGCCATATTGCTGAAATATTTTTTGATTCAGCAATACGACATTTTCTATTTTTTATTTTTCGTTATGATTTTTATGGTCTGTCCTTCACAGGTATAAATTCCGTATGATGACCTACATATTTGTAGGCAGGACGAATAATCTTGCTGGTATTCATCAGTTCTTCCAGACGATGTGCACTCCAGCCTGGCATACGTGCAATGGCGAAAATCGGAGTAAATAACTCCTGTGGAATACCAAGCATTGTATATACAAGTCCACTATAAAAGTCTACATTTGCACATACATTTTTAAACAGTCTGCGGTGTTCCATGATTTTCTGACCTGCCAGCTTCTCAACAGTCTCATAGAACGCAAATTCCTCTGTCATGCCTTTTTCCTCTGCGAGTTTTTTCGCAAATTTTTTCAGAATGACTTCACGAGGATCGGAAAGTGTATAAACGGCATGTCCCATTCCATAGATCAGACCGGAACGGTCAAACGCCTGTTTATCGAGAATCTTATCCAGATATGCGCCAACCTCTTCTTCATTCGTCCAGTCGCTGATATGGGATTTCAAATCCGCAAACATATTCTGAACCTTCAGGTTTGCACCACCGTGACGAGGACCTTTCAGAGAACCGATGGAAGCAGCTACTGAAGAATAGGTATCCGTTCCGGAAGAAGTCACAACATGTGTGGTAAACGTAGAGTTGTTACCACCGCCATGCTCTGCATGAAGAATCAGTGCAATATCCAGAACCTTCGCCTCCAGATCGGTATACTGACCATCTGGGCGCAGCATCAGCAAAATGTTTTCTGCCATGGACAATCCCTTCTCCGGATTGCGGATCAGCAATGTCTCATCCTTTCTAAAGTGACGATATGCATGATACGAATAAACTGCGATCAATGGTAATTTTGCAATCAAGCTGAGGCACTGACGAAGTACATTCTCAGGATGGATATTATCAGGATCATCATCGTATGTATACAAAGTCAAAATACATCTCTGCATCGCGTTCATAATGTTTTCATTCGATGCTTTCATGACAACATCTCGCACAAAACGGTTTGTCAGTTTCTGCATATCAAACATAACATCACGGAACATCTCCAGTTCCTTGCGATTCGGAAGTTTTCCAAACATCAGAAGATAAATGGTCTCTTCAAAGCCAAATCTTCTTCCATTTAATCCCTTTACCAAATCATTTACATTGATTCCCTGATAATACAGACTTCCTTCTGCAGGAATTTTTCTTCCCTCCACAAGGTCAAACGCACAGACATCCGAAACCTCTGTCAGTCCGGTAAGAACTCCTTTACCAGCGGAATCACGCAAACCTCTCTTTACATCATATTCCAGGTACAGATTAGGATCGATGCGTTGATTTTTCATCAACTCTTCCTCCAAGGTTTTCATACATGCGTTGAATTTTTCCATATCTTCCACATTCATCAATGATTCATTCTTATTGTTATCAGCCATATACACCCTTCCTTTCCTATGCTTTCCTATGCTTTTCTATCCATTCAGCACTTCAAAAATATACGTGCTGCACAGTTATTCCTTATAATTATGCAAAAAATGCCAATTACGATAACGTCTTCGTAATCAGCATTCTTATTACATCTTACATGGAATAATGACAAAATGCAGTTGCCTTGATTTCCGCATCTGCCAATATTTAATTATATTACACGAATTCTTGGAAATATGCAATCTTTTTTTTTATTTTCTATGCATATTATTCAGTTTTTCTGCAATTGCCTCCGCCAAAGCCCTGTGTCCCTGCGGTGTAAAATGTAATCCATCGACGCCCATCTCCGTCACAAAATCACCGGCTTTCAAAAACGTACAGTCCATCTCCCTGGCAAGTTCTTCATACTCTTTTTCCAGACGAAGAATCTTTTGTTCTGACTGCGCATCAAAATCTTCAAAGTCAGACTGCGCTTTCAAAAACGGCGGCGCAACAAGGAGAATCCGTGCCTCTGATGCATTTCTGCCAAGCATATCGCGAATTCGCCAAATGACTTCCTGCATACTGCGCCTAATCTCGCTGGCAGACACATGGTAGCGTGTTTTGGTATCGTTTGTTCCGAGCATTAAAACAATATAATCCAAAGGGAGCTGTGACAGCACACATGGCGCAATATAATCCAGACCGCTCCGGTACGGCTCCACTGCATCCGTAAACGATGTCGTCCTTCCATTCAGGCCTTCCTCGATGACCTCAAAACCTGTCAGTTGTTTCAAAACTCCTGTCCAGCGCACATCAGATGCATACCTTCCTCCCGTTCCCGGAATATAGCCCCAGGTATTGGAATCTCCAAAACACAATATTCTCATAATTTTCCTCCTCTACACGTAACTCTGTTCCACCTTAATCACGCAAATATATTTTTCATTCTTTTCATGTACGATTTTTTTGACGTAATCCAACACTTTTTCTTGATTTCCATCGTATCCGGCAGGCAGAACCAAATCAAACAATACGTTCGTGTGGGTATCTCCCGGAACAATTCGCAAATCATGAACCGTCAGCCTGTCATCATACACCTTGACCATATCTGCCAGATACTCTCTCAATTGAACCGTTTCTCTATTTTTTGTCACAATCGGATCATAGTGGATAATCACAGGCAGCTGTTCTTTTTTCTGGAACTCCCATTCAATGTTGTCAATCAGATCATGCGCCTTCATATTGTCCATCTCCGCTGCAAGCTCAATATGCAAAGATGCAAACTGATTTCCAGGACCATAATCATGCACCATCAAATCATGCATTCCCAGAACCTGCGGGTGGCTCATCACACGCTTTTCAATCTTCGCAACCAGTTCCGGATTCGGACGTTCTCCCAAAAGAGGCGCCAGGGCATCTCGAAGCATCCCGTAACCACTGTATAAAATAAACACTGCCACTGCCACTGTCATGACACCATCAATGCGCTCTGCATGAGTCGCAGATACCAAAAGAGTAGAAATCAGCACTGCTCCCGTGGAAAGGCAGTCATTTCTTGCGTCCGCTGAAGTTGCCCGAAGCGTATCCGAATTGATTATTTCCGCCAGTTGCCCGTTGAAATGACTCAACCATAATTTTACCAAAATGGAAGCTATCAACACAAAAATCGTCAGCCAGCTGAATCGGAGTCCTGTCGGATGAATGACTTTTGCAATTCCCTCCACAGCAAGATTCAAACCGATTGCAAGAATAATCACACAGACAGCCAGTGCAGACAAATATTCATACCTGGCATGCCCATAGGGGTGTTCGGCATCTGCTTTCTTTGAGCCAAGCCAAAATCCAAGCAGACTGATCACGCTGCTTCCCGCATCACTTAAATTGTTAAATGCATCTGCAGCAATCGCCATACTGCCAAAGACCATACCTACCACAAATTTTCCCAAAAACAGCAGTACATTACAGATAATCCCTACAATACTGGCAAGATTACCCACCTTACTGCGATACTGCCCATTCTCCTGATTCTCATCGCCAACAAACCGGTGAATCATCTGCTGTGTAAGGGAAAAATGAAGCCCGACACTCGCTAAAACCTTCTGAATAAATCCCTCTTTCTTTTGGGGTTCTTCGTTTTTTGGTTCTTCGTTTTTTGGTTCCTCCTCTTCAATCAGCATAGCCCTTACAATTCCCGGACACTCGTACTGCCGTTTTCCTGCACCGAGTCCCATTTTTCGAATCGTATACTGTTTTGGAAGCTGACTGGAGGTCCGCACTGCTGCAACAATTGCAGCACCTGTCGGTGTCACCAATTCTCCCTCCACATCTGTTGTGTGTAATTTCAGATGATGCTCTGTCGTAATATTCACAACAGCTGGTACCGGCACAGGCAGCATTCCATGCTGACAGCGCACAAAGCCCTTTCCTTCATACAAAACAGGCACAATCACCTTGTCAATTCCGAGATTATCAAGGCATACCGCAGCTGCAATGATATCTACGATGGAGTCTACCGCTCCCACCTCATGAAAATGTACCTTTTCCACTGGTACCTGATGAGCCTGGGCTTCCGCTGCTGCCAGAATCTCAAAAATCTTTCCGGCTATGTTTCGGGCACCTTCTGTAACCTCCGCAACACGAATGATATCCATGATCTCGATCAACCCTCTGTGCTCATGTTCTTCGTGTTGATGCGTTTCGCCATGCTTTCCATGGAGATATTCCATATCATGATCGTGATTCTCATGCGCCTTGTCAAGAACCACATCAAAATCACAAACATCCAGTCCCGCTTTTTTCACTCTGCTGATTTTGATCTGAAATCCCTCCACAGGAAGACTTTGCAAAGCTTCACGCAGTACTTTCTCATCAGCTCCAAGATCCAGCAGGGAAGCCACAGCCATATCACCGCTGATTCCCGAATAACATTCCCAGTACAATGTATTACCCATAGTTTTCTTCCTTTTCTTCCTATCTTATTGACACTATATCACAACTATACCTGAATCACAAGATTCGATGCCATTTACAATCCCACAGCCAATTCTGTGCATTACGGTTCACAGTAACGATGCCAAAACACCTCGCGGAATCGTGACACGCGAACAGTAGCTTCCATACAACAAAACCTTGCCTGCATTATTTCTTTGAACTGTGTGAACTGCTTCAAGCGGGCATACTTCTGAATTCCCGGAGCACAAACACCACTGCCAGAATACCGGCAACCGCATCTGCAATCGGTCCGGCATACATCACGCCCTCAATTCCCATAAAAATAGGAAGAATCAAAACCAGAGGAATCAAAAAAATCAACTGTCTTGTCATAGACAGGAAAATACCTTTTCTTGCTTTTCCAAGAGAGGTGAAAAAGTTTGCCGTCAGCGGCTGTATTCCATTGACAAAGGTAAAAAACATAAAAATACGGATGAAGGAAATTGCAAACTGGTAATATAATTCATCTCCATTTCCAAAAATACGGATAATCTGTCGCGGAAAAATCTGAAAGCCCAAAAAAGCCACCACCGCAATTCCAGTGGCAAGCGATGCTGACAGCTTATACGTTTTCTTTACACGGTCATACTGCTCAGCACCATAGTTAAATCCAAAAATCGGCTGAGATCCCTGAGAAATTCCAATCACAATCGACATGAATACCATATTTACCTTAGATACAATTCCCACGACTGCCAGCGGAATGTCACTTCCATACACAGATAATGCACCGTAATGACGCAAAACATTATTCATAACAATCTGTGTCACCATCATTGCCAGCTGATTAAAACAGGAAGCTGCTCCAAGAGAAGCAATCTGTCTGACACAGGACAAGCGTGGAATAAAATCTTTCTTCTCCAGTCTCACCGTCTTATAGCGCGGCCAGTAAACCATAATCATAATCGCCGACACAAACTGCCCGATAATCGTTGCCCAGGCTGCTCCTGCAATGCCCCAATCAAAAACAAAAATAAACAATGGATCCAAAATCGTATTCAGCAACGCTCCGGATACATTGGCAATCATCGAATACGTCGGGCTTCCATCTGCACGAACCAGATGATTTCCTCCCACTCCCAAAATATAAAACGGCATACCAAGCGACGTGATTCCCACATATTCCATCGCATAATCAATCACATCCGGGGTCGCTCCAAATGCAAGGATCAACGGTTTTAAAAACAAACGCACGACTATGCAAATCACAACGCCTGCAATAAACAGACTTCCAAATGCAGAACCGGCGATCTTTCTCGCCTTTTCCTCCTGCTTTCGTCCCATCTCCAGATTAAAGTTGGAAGCACCCCCGATTCCAAGCAAAAGCCCGACGGAAGTGGCCAGTGTGGTAAGAGGAAACGCAACATTGGTGGCAGCATTTCCATACATCCCGACTCCCTGGCCGATAAAAATCTGATCCACAATGTTGTACAGGGCACTGACCAGCATACTAATCACCGCCGGTATCGCAAATTTCGGAAGTAATTTTCCAATGGGCGCATAACCCAAAGGATTCTTTTCTCTTTCCTGTACTTTTTCCATTTGTTCTTTCCTCACGCTTCTTCACAATTTTTTCTGATAACTTCTACAATCTCCTCGAATTTAGACGTCACATATCCAAAATTCTTTCTCTGATGGGGGAGCATGCATTGACTGCAATCTTTGATTCCCCGTTCTGTAAATCGAAAATTCCCTCCACATTTATCTCCTAATGCATACAGGGGACAGTAGCAGAACAGACAATTAAAATTGTCGGGATCTTTTGTCTCATGACATGGAAAATACTCACACGCTCTGTTACTAAAAAAAGAATAACCTTTTCCTTCCCACACCTTTTTTTTACACATCTTTCTTCCTCCTGACTATTTAAATTTGTACGATAAAAAAACCGTATCAACAGTATTCTGTCTCAACGGCACTTCAAACTCATATTGGGTGATAGATAAACTCCAGCTGCTATTATGATGCCTGTTCATGAGTGAGCGGAGGGAACAGGAAGCCAGAGTTCTATCACCTGTCGTTTAATCATACATAATTCTCCTTGACAGGTGAATTGCTATGGTTGGAATATTGAACTTTTTCCAGGAAGTCTCACCCTATCGCATTAAGCAGGTTTCCTGACTTATGGGTCATCGCTCTATTCCGCCTTCTCATACTAGTTGTACAATGGCATATCTGAATATCGCTCTCCAATTACAGTGACCGGATCGCCCAGGACTCTCACCTGAATTCCCTCTTCATTCTGCTGCCACAATCAACAGAATGCACTTAATACGTCTATCGAATTATGTAAAGTCATTGTAGCATATCACCCAAAAATTGTCAACCTCACTTTTCAGTTTCACTTCAATATGCACAAAAATTGCCTGTTCACTCCGTTCACAGTCACGCACAAAACAGGAGCTGCCAAAGCAGCTCCTGTCTATTTTTTTCCTGTACACAAATCGAAATATACCAGTACACGAATCTTATTCAATAATTCTTCTTACAGAAAGAATGGTTCTGTATGCAGCGTTATCCGTAACCTTGATACCACCTGCCGGGTATGGTGCACTGTTGGATGCATGTACAATCTGACCATTACCAATATAAATCGCAACATGACTTCCGTAACAGATCAGATCTCCCGGCTGAGCCTCGGAATAAGATACGCTTCTTCCCTCATACATCTGAGACTCAGAAGTTCTGCTGAGGCTATATCCAAAGTTTGCATAGACACTCTGTACAAATCCGGAGCAGTCTGCACCGTTTGTCAGACTGGTTCCGCCCCATACATAAGGATTTCCAACGAACTGGAGTGCAAAATCTGCAACTGCCTGACCGCCATAGCTTCCGCCGCTAGACTGTGCCGGCTCAGAAGATTCAGAGCTGTCAATCACATTGCCATACTCATCGGTCTCACCCTCAGAATACTCTTCCTCATAGGACTCATCCTCTTCGGAATACTCTTCCTCTTCGGAATAATCCTCTTCTTCATAATCTCCATCGCCAGTCTCTTCTTCGTAGCTGTCTTCCTCGGAATACTCTTCATCGGAATAATCATCCTCTTCGGAATACTCTTCCTCTTCGTCGTAAGAATAGTCTTCCTCTTCATCATAAGAATCCTCTTCATAATCTTCCTCGTAAGACGCTTCTTCCGCAGCTGCCGCCTCTGCCTGACGTCTCGCCTCTTCCTCTGCTGCTGCCTGAGCCGCTGCTTCTGCCTGACGTCTTGCTTCCTCTTCCGCTGCAATTCGCTCAGCTTCCAGACGTGCAATCTCTTCAGTCTGCTGCTGCAGCAATGCTGCGTACTGCTCTGCCTGCTCCTGAGCCGCTGCAATCTGCTGATCATAATTTTCAGAGGTAGCCTTCTTCTCTTCGAGCTGCTGTTCCAGAGATGCCTGCTGAGCCTCCTGCTGTTTCTTCATATCAACAAGCTCTGCCTTCTCGCCTTCCAGCTCCGTCTTCAGAGTTTTTACCTTCTTCACTGTGCTGGTGTACTGTTTCAGGCGCTGTCTGTCATAATCATACATCTTCTGAGCATAATCAGCCTTGTTCAATAAATCAGATATATCTTTTGCATTTAACAGCATCTGGAACCATGCCGTATCTCCGCCATTCTCATAGAGATACTGAATTCTCGTCTTCATGTCCTCGTACTGCTTGTTTTTATTTTTGATTGCTTTTCTTAATTTTTTCTTCGTCTTTTTGATGTCAGCTTCTTTATTCGTAATGTCCTGTTTCAGAACATTAATCTGAACCATAACATCTACAAGATTCTGGTCCAAAGCATCAATCTCAGCAGCTAAGGCCTGTTTCTGCTCTTCCAGACTGTTAATAGTAGCATATGTAGCATCTAACTGATTACTTGTCTGTGCCTGTTCCTGACGCAGCTCATCTTCTCTCGTAGCGCCAACTGAAACTACCTGCGCGGTACTCATGATGATGGCTAAAGTTAAACACACAAGTCTTTTTTTCATGTTCATTCACCTTTCGTTATTTGTTACATTACGTTTTCTATTTCTGTAATATTTCCGCAATATTTTTAAGTTCTTATACATAGTATCATAATCGTTCAAAAAACGCAACCCTTTTTATTACACCTACTAAATACATTACTGTTCACATGCCAAAATACCTCGCAAAATCATGGCCTGTGAACAGCAATTTAAATACTTTTGTAACATTTCAATAATGATTCATAAACAGAAAAAAAGCATCGCAAGCTTGAAAACCTGCGATACTTTCCTGTTTTTTCTTATTTTGATGCAAACAAATCTGCAAGAATCTGATCTGCAGTCATGTTTCTGTATCCATCCGGGTCGCTCAATGTGCTGGAATTCCAACGCATGATGTTACATCCCTTGATGTACTGAGAACCTGTAGCACATCCCAGTCCAAACTTGCTGACGGTTCCAGCATAATAAGTTCCCATATACTGTTTTGCCAGTGCAATTGCCTTACTGCTGTAATCGCCATTCGGTGTCGGTGTTCCGGCAATCTGAATACATGGCGGTGTTGAATGTACGATCACCAAACTTCCATCAGAGCACTGACCAAGTACAATCCATGTATGTCCTGCTGTACATCCCAAATCTCCTGCTACAAACTCATAACCGCTGGCAGACAGCTTGCTCTGATTATACAGAGTTCCGAATCCTCTGGAAGCATTCGCGCTGGCAACAGATTCTGCCAATGTCGTGTAATTTGTTCCTCCAGACTTGTTCTGCATAATCTGATAAATGGACCAGCCTACAAACCCGGAGCAATCCAGACCTTTTCCATAAGCAAAACGATAATTGTTGTAATCATAACTTCCGGACTGACTGTTATAGAACGTCTTCCATGCCGGATTCACACCTTTTCTTGTTGCGTCAGCATCATCATGACCGCCGCCCCAGATATACAGTGTGCTTCCTACCGGCTGAAGTGCACCAAGCAGGAAATTTTTGATAGTCTTGTTGGAAGAAGGAACCAGTGTAGTATCGTTATCAACCTTGTTTTCTGATGTAACCTCATACAGGAAAACGCCATTGTCACCAAACATATACGTTTTGGAGCCAATCTTGTGAAGACCTTTCTTCATCATGACACCCTGATTTTTTCCTGTTTTTATAAAATAATACTTATTAGATCCGATTGTCTGCCATCCTGTATTGCAGACACCGTTCTCATCCATATGATACCGATAATTTCCGATATTGTACCAGCCATTGCTGTACGCACCGTTTACAGTAAAGTAATACTTATCGCCTTTTGTACTTGTTTTCCAGCCTTTCTGCATGCTTCCTTCAGCGCCTGCGTAATATGTCTTTCCTGCCATTGTAAAAATCATATTTGTAGCAATACGACCTGTCTTTTTGCTGGAATAATATTTCTTTCCGCTGATTGTCAGAAAGCCTTTCTTCTGAAGAATACCTTTTTTTGTTTCAAAGTAGTATTTCTTGGAATCAATATCCTGGAATCCGTAAACACGTTTTCCATTTGAGCCAACATAATATGTATTTCCCGCTGATGTGATGAACTTGTTTTTTGTCATCTCTCCAGTTGTCGGTGCGAAGAAATACCAAGCATTGTTAATCTTGACCCATTTTTTTACAAGTTTCTTTCCATTCTGGTAATAATAAGTTTTTCCTCCCTGCTGTACTAAGCCATTTTTCACAGCCGCCTGTGCTGTCTGTGTTGAAGATATTGCAGGTGTTCCCATCGCCAGCACAATCACTGCGATTGCCAGTACGAGTTTTTTCCAGCTTATTATGTACTTCGAATTTTTCATAAATACCTACCTTTTTCAAACTCCTTAACTAAATAGTTCCAAATCTTTTTACATTTCTTTTAGAAAATGTTACATTTTTATTTCTTTTTATTTCTCACCTATTATAGACCGGTACTATTTTGAATGTCAAGCAATTATTGAAAAAAATACAAATTTTTTTTCATTTTCATTCCGAAAATGTTACATTTTTTACGCTTCTCCATATAAATTCTTCAAAATCTGACTCGCTGATTTCGAAGAAAGCTTATCAGGGTCACTTAATACTTTTGTATTCCAGCGGAAAGAGGTCACCTGTCTGCTGGTCATATAATTATAAGCATCGGTGCACAAAGTACCATATGGCATGGTGGAAGTACTCTGAATAATCCATGGATATTTGTTCAACGTATCCTGATGATATTTCTGCATATAGGTTCTTGCAAGCTGGTAAGCCTCCCCGACTCTTCCATCCGGTGTCGGTGTGCCTGCAAGCTGTGTACAGCCCATCACTTCACTTCCCGAACAGTGCACCAGCACATAACTTCCGTCCGAGCACTGCCCAATCACAATCCAGACATGACCGGTCGTTCCATTGTCATGTTTGACGCAGACAACGTCCCCTGCCTGAAACTGTCCCATATAATTATTTTTTGCCAGCTGATTGTGGGAACGCACACTTCCCCATCCCCAGGATTCATATGTGGATGGAATGCTGTATGATTTTGCAGAACAGCTCGTCACTCCTGACGGCAGAGAACTGCTCATCATCTGGTAAGTCGCCCATCCTACAAATCCGGAACAGTCCATCGTCGGCGGAATGTCTGTAGAATTCGTTCCGGGCCAGCCTGCTGTCTGTTTATACTGCGTTCCGATTGGACGCAATGCCTGCAAAAGATAATTGCGCAGTGTTTTTGCCGCAGTCGGCTTCTGAAGCTGGTTTTTCGCCGATGTTTTCAGGTTTACGGTTTTCACAAGAACGCCTCTGGAATTAAACGTTCTTTTGTAATTTCCCATCGTGTAGGTACCGACTGCGGCTCTTCCCATCACATTTTTACTTTTTTTGAAATAATACTTTTTCCCGTTGATTTCTGCCCACCCAGTCTTTGCAGAGCCATCTGCGTTCATGTAATAATAATGGCCCTTGATTTTGTGCCATCCCTTTGTGTAACGCTTTCCCGTTTCTGTAAAACAGTAACGTTTTCCCTTAATGATCTGCAGTCCTTTTAATGCAGCCCCGTTCTTTGACGGACTAAAATAATACCAGTAATTTTTTACTTTTTTCCAGCCAGTCACTTTCTTGCCGGATGCATAAAAATAATAGTTGTTTCCTTTTTTTACAAGTCCGTTTGATCGGGCCGCCGCCGAAACTTCTGTACAGGAATGTATCGTCACAGGCACAGCCGTTCCCAGTACAGCAAGAATCATCAGCAGACAAAGCCATCTCCATGATTTTCTTTTTTTCATAGTCCATCTGCTCCTATATTTCTATATTTTATTTGTTACAAAATTGTTTCATCCATTATATAATGGATTGAAAACTGCGTCAAGGCGAGCAAAAGGCTTACTATTTGCTCTGTTCACAGTAACACAAAAAGCTGCCGCATTTCTACGACAGCCTGATTAGCTTTTCCTCTAATTTCCACATTCAATACTGATTTCATTAAAGATATGCATGATATCTTCTACTTTTACTTCCTGTTTCTCCTCTCCCACCTTATCAAGCACTACTTTGCCTTCATGCATCATCACAAGGCGGTCGCCGTACTCCACTGCATAGCGCAGATTGTGTGTAACCATAATTGTCGTCACATGTTTTTCCCTCACAATCTGGCCGGTCAGCTTCATGATAATCTCCGCAGTCTTCGGGTCAAGCGCCGCTGTATGCTCATCCAAAATCAGGAAATCAATCGGCGTCATCGTAGACATCAGAAGCGAGAGTGCCTGACGCTGACCTCCGGACAGTGATCCAACCTTCGTATAAAGTTTATCCTCAAGTCCCAGGTTTAAGGGACGAAGCATTTCCTTATAGGCATCAATTTTCTTGCGATTCGTTCCTCTTGTGAGGTTAAAGGGTTTTCCCTTGTTATCTGCAATCGACAGATTTTCCAGAATATTCATGCTCGGGCAGGTTCCTTTGGATGGATCCTGAAAGACGCGCCCGATTTTCTTATGGCGAAGGAATTCCTTCTTATAAGTAATGTCCTCTCCATTGATCAGCACCTTTCCCATATCCACACGAAGACTTCCGCAGATGAGATTAAGCATTGAGGTTTTTCCTGAGCCATTGCTTCCGACTACGGAGACAAACTGTCCATCCTCAACCTGGAAATTGAAATCCTCAAACAGGCACATCTCATTGACGGTTCCCGGATTGAAATATTTATTTACATGAGCCAGTTCCAGCATCACTTATTCCCCCTTTCTGTCCATGGCAACCACCAGTATGAGCAAGAACAACACGGCTGTTACCAGTTTCAGATCGCTTGATTCCAAGCCCAGACTGATGGCAAGTGCCACGCAGGCTTTGTACAGGATTGAGCCGATCACAACACTGGAAGTCACACGCAGAAACGTTGCTTTTTTGAAAAGGCTGGTTCCAATAATAACACTGGCCAGACCGATAACGACCGTTCCGGTTCCCACGGAAATATCAAAAAATCGCTGCTGCTGCGCAAACACACAGCCGCTTAAGGTCACCAGACCATTGGAAATCGCCAGTCCGACAATCTTCACCAGTCCTTTATCCACACCAAGAGAAGTCAGAAGTGTCGGATTGTCTCCAACTGCACGAAGCAGAAAACCGGATTTTGTTCTCATATAGGCATCCAGCAGATATTTGCATACCATCACAACGAGAAATACCACAATCACTGTTGTATAAGGGGCAAGTGCTGCCGGAACAACCGTGTTAAGAAAATGGTTGTTGAAAATTGTTTCTTCATTATAAATAGGAAAGTTTGCTTTCCCGGCAATCCGAAGATTGACCGTATACAAAGCAGTCATCATAATGATTCCAGAAAGCAAATCGCGAACTTTTAACTTCACGTGAATAATTCCTGTCAGCATTCCTACAAAAGCACCGATCACAAAACAGACCGGCAGCGTCAAAATCGGAGCAATTCCCTTACTGATCAATACCACAGTAACGGCAGCTCCCAAAGGGAAGCTGCCATCTACGGTCAAATCAGGAAAGTCCAGTATTTTATAAGTAATATACACACCCAAAGCCATGATCGCGTAGATCATACCCTGTTCTAATACGCTTAATAGCAGTGCCACGCCTGTACCTCCATCATCTTTTCTCAGAGTTTTTTATTCTACCGTAATTTCTTCAAACACTTCATCGGCATCTGCCACAAAGTCATCGGCAATCTCCATACCGATCTTGTCTGCTGCCGCTGTATTGACATAGCAACTGGACTCAGAAATCATCTCAAACGGCATTTCACTCGCTTTTGCCTCTCCCTTGAGCACTTTTGCAGCCATCTTACCAGTCTGTTCGCCAAGGCTCACATACTCAATGCCCATAGAAGCAACACAACCAGCTTTTACCTGCTCTACCTCACTTCCGTAAACAGGAATGTTATTTTTGTTTGCTGCGTCAATGACTGTCTGCAATGCAGATACAACCGTGTTATCTGTCAGGTTGGAAATACAGTCTACCTTTCCAGCCAGATCAGCTGCTGCCATCGCAACGTCTGCGATTGTATTGATTCCCTTGTCTACGATTTCAAAATCATAATTGCCAGCCAGTTCTTTGTACTCTGCAATTGCGCTCTCAGAGTTTGTCTCACTTGTTGTATACAGAATACCGATTTTCTTTGCCTCCGGCTGTAACTCGCGAATCATCTTTAACTGATCTTCAATCGGAAGCTTATCCGAAGTTCCGGTTACCTCGCCGACCGGTGTGCCGTCTTCTTTGGCAAGCTCTGCTGCAACCGGATCGGTAACAGCTGTGTAAATAACAGGAATGCCTGCCTTAGAAGCGGAATTAAAAGCAGTCATCGCACTCGGAGTTGCGATACCACAGATCAGATCCACTTTCTTGGATACATAGCTGTCTGCAATCGTGCTTGCCGTAGACATATCGGTCTGTGCATTGTCAAACAGCACTTCCAGATTTTCACCTTCTACGATTCCTTCTTCTGCAAGGCCTTTCAGGAATCCTTCTTTACAGTTATCCAAAGAACCGTGCTCAGCAAACTGAGAAATTCCGATTACATAAGAATCCCCTGTGGTTTCTTCTGCATCTGCTGTTTCTTCTGTTGTTTCTGTCGCTGCGCTATCAGTCTTTTCTGCGCTTCCTCCGCATCCCACCAGAAGTCCTGCTGCCATTACTGTTGCCATAAACATTGCGATTACTTTCTTTTTCATTTCTTTAATCTCCTTTACTCTTTGTTTTCTTTATATGAGATTTCCTATAAGAATAAAAGAAACCGCCCCAAGCAAAAGCTTGAGACGGTAATAAAAATCCTTATTATCGCGGTACCACTCAAATTGACGAATCGTCCACTCTATCATGTACTACTATACATGCCTGGTTGATAACGGGTCAGGTTCCCGCCGACGCCTACTGTAATTCGGGCCAGCCTCAAAAGTCCATTCAGTCAATGACTTCATACTGTCTTCCACCAACGACAGCTCTCTGAAAATCCATCCTTCGACCTACTACTCTTTCTCACAGGTTTCTCATATGACTGACTTTATTGTAGCACTTCACTAAAAAAAGTCAATAGTTTTTTTCAAATTCAGAACGATTTACTCATCGGGAAGTTTCAGTTCACAATAACGTAGTGACATGTAAACAGCGACATCAAGGTTCTTCCTTCAAAATACTGCACTCCACCAGTTCCGTGCCGCCATCGGATCTGCGAACACTCACATCTGCCGAACTCGACAGTTCGGTATCCTGCCAGAACGTCACACAATCACGTCGCACAAGTTTCGGAGCCAATCTTTCGATATCCTCCTTCTCTGTGTAAACCGTCTTTCCTTCCGTCGTACCTGTGTCACTGAATTTCCAAATCGTAATCTGCTCAATCTTACTGCTGTCGATCGTGCTTTGCAGTGTATATCCCATCTCCTTCAGCACTGCCAGTGTATTCGTAAAAGTTGGATAAATATAGACACTCTCATTCCACTCATAAGAATTCTCCGGAAACTTCAAAAATGGATCCACATACCGGTATCCTGAATTGTATCCAAGCGATGACAAATCCACATTGTAGTTGATAAGTCCCACCGGTATTCCCTCGCGAATCTGTGTGCTGTTCATGTTCTTCAAATCCTCTTTGAGTGCATTCACCAGCTCATAGCGATCTTCGTCCTTCTCAGAAAACAGCGTAATCATCGACTCACTCGCACTCAGATACATCGCACCAATCTTACTGTCCTCCACCTGAGTAAGAGGGAAATAGCTCTCCACCAGTTCCGGATAATCGTACAGCTTTTCTGCTGACTCACGTATTTCCTCCAGCGGAACACTGTACTGGCGATAAACCTTCTTTCCATTCTTGCACTCATAGCAGACATAGACAAAAAAGGTTCGTCCGATATACTCTTTCTCCTGAAACGATTTTTCCGTCAGCTGCTGTGCGATGCCATACAGCTCGTCATCGCAGCCAAGCTTCATGTGATCCAGACGATCTTTTGTGGAAATGCTGCTTCCTCCCATCTGGAAACCACTCACCTCTATACTGATGTTTGTAATCTGCTCCTGTTTTGGAAGGTAGGAATCATAGCCAACCAGATCAAACCGAAAGACTGTAATCACAGCAGCTGCCGCTGCAGCCGAAATCAAAAGCGAACCTTTGCCTGCAAAAATCTTTTTGATATCCAGATAATATACCATCTGCACCACAGCATAGGACAAAAGCAGTCCAAATACATAGCCGAAAATCGTCCAGAGATCATGATCCTGCCCGTCCAGAGAACCAAAGAACGCCGCACTCGCCAGTGTCAGTATTGCCACAACAAAGATACGAATAACTGTCGCCGGTTTGTGAAATGCCATGGAGTTTCCAGCCGCCTCTGAACTTCTTCTGCGGTAAACTTCCACATCCAAAAGCAAAATCAATACCGCCACAACGGCTGCCGCCGCCAAAGAAATCCAGCCGCTTGGGTTTGTCAGTTTATTACTCACCACATATGCCCAGCTTAAAGGACTTCCGTACTTTGCAATCGACCAGAGTTCTGCTCTGCCCACAACCAACGTCATACAAAATGTATCAAAATATTTTGCCGCATACCCCTCCAGAAGCAGCGCCAAAGCCGGTATGTATACAAAAAGTACTACCGTTCCGCAGATGCCGACAAGCACTCTTCCCGTCAAGAGCATGGCAAGTGCAGCCAGTGCATACGACAGCAGGAAAAAGACAAAGCCCGCCAAAACAGATATCCATCCGGCACCAAATGCTTTCATTGTAAATGCCCCGCGCAAAACACCGACAACCATCAACAGCAGCATAAACGCCACTGCCGGAATCAGATAATCAGCAATCCCGATCGTCACCTGCGCCAGCAGAAGCTTTTCTCTGCGAATCGGCAGGCTGTGATAAAAATCAACTCTTTTTCGTGCATGCAGATAGGAAAATCCCTGAATCGCACAGAGGACACCAAGTGCCATGCCCACGCATAAAATCGCCATCAGACAGCCAGAAATAATCTCCGAAGAACCGCCGCTCACGCTGTCATAAAACACGTTTTTCAGAACCTGTGGAAGATTCTTCTTTCCCTCTCCCCATCTCATCGTATTATCGAGATTAATCATCCCCATAACAGGGTACACCATAAAATACGCCAGACAGGAAACTGCAAACACCCAAATCTGCTTTTTCCACAATTCCTTCCATACATTAAAGGATAATGTTCTTGATCTCATATCCTGCCACCTCCGTTTCGCTGATAAAGATTTCCTCCAGAGACAATGGAATGATTTCACTAAAGATCGGATCTGCCGCCTCCACGCGATTCATAATCTCCGTTCTCGTTCCTCTCGCCGTGATCATCAAAAGAGAACCCTGTCTGTGATATTTCAGCACTTCCAGCTCTTTCAGAAGCTGTTCCTCTCTCGTCTCATCCGGTACCACACACTGTACCTTGTGAAGGTGGAATTTCATATCTTCCAAATCCTTCGACAACAAAATACCGCCCTCATGCAAAAGCCCCACATGCTCACAGATATCCTCAAGTTCTCTAAGATTGTGGGAAGCAATCACCGGAGTAAACTCCCGGCTGCAAATCTCGCTGGCAAACAGACTCTTCACTGCCTGACGCATCACTGGGTCAAGCCCGTCGAACGTCTCATCACACAGCAGATATTTGGTGCAGGCACTCAGCCCCAAAATCACACTGAGCTGCTTTTTCATACCCTTGGAAAAAGTATGGATTCTGCGCTTCTCGTCCAGCCCGAACTGCTTCATCATTTTCTTAAAACGCGCCCGATCAAATTCCGGATAGATAAAGCTGTAATACTGTGCCATTTCTTTCGGTGTGGAATTTGAAAAGAAATAGGCATCGTCTGAAATATAAAACAGACGGGATTTGATATCTTCTGACTCATACACCGGTTTTCCGTCTACCTGAATGGTGCCGCTGTCCGGACAGATGATTCCACTGATCATACGAAGCAGGGTGCTCTTTCCCGCTCCGTTCGTTCCCACCATTCCAAACACTTCACCTTCCCGGATATTGAGGGTCACATTTTTTACCGCCTGTACGTCAGCATAGCGTTTGTTCACATCCTGTATCCGTATCATACGTTTTCCTCCTCATACATCTTGCTGATTTGTTCCGTCATTTCCTGTTTTGTAATTCCCAGCGCCTTTCCCTGGTGCACAAGTTTGGATAATTCTCCGTAATAAAGTTTCTTCTTCTCTTCCATCATCTTCAGGTCCGGAGAAACAAAATTCCCCCGCCCTTTGATCGGGTAAATGAATCCCTGCTGCTCCAGCACCGCATAGGCTCTCTGAATCGTATTAGGATTAATCGACAGCTCCATCGCCAGCTTTCTTACCGACGGAAGCTGGCTGTTCGGTTCCAGAACGCCTTTGATGATAAGCATCTGAAACTTCTCCACGATCTGCTCATACAAAGGCCGTCGATCCTGATAGTCAATGATAATCATCGCATTCTCCTTTCCTTCATTTTTTCTTGCATACTAAGTGTACTATTTATCTTAGTACACTTAGTATAATAAAAAAGCTGACCGAAGTCAACTCTTTTATCATAATATTTTTTCCGTTACAACGGAGATGGGGAGATTTGAACTCCCGCGCCGGTTACCCGACCTACCGCATTTCGAGTGCGGACCCTTCAGCCACTTGGGTACATCTCCAGAACGTTTATATTCTACCACATTTGGAAGAAAAATGCAAAGTTTATATTTTTTCAATTTTATTACGAAGTTTTTGCATCTTTCGATCCAGGTCGGCAATCTCCTCCGAGTACTTTTTCAGCTCTCTTCCCACCTTTTCTGCTGCCGAGACATCTTTTTTATAAAGAAGCTGGTAATCCAGCACAGACCAAAAATCCATCGCAATCGTGCGAATCTGGATTTCCACACGTTTGGTCGAGATATTCTGATCAAAATAAATCGGAATATCCACAATCAGATGCAGACTCATATAGCCGTTTTTCTTCGGTTTGGATATATAGTCCTTCTTTTTCACAAGCTGAATATCCTGCTGCTCCGTCAGAATATCTGCAATCTTATATACATCATCCAGAAACAGACATACAATCCTCACGCCAATCAGATCATTGAGCTTTTCACAAGCTGTTTTTAAATTCGGCTCCAGTCCTTTTCGCATCAGCTTTGCATAGATGCTTTCCGGCGTTTTCACCCTTCCGCTGACACTGCGCATAATCTCGCGGTTATATTTCATAGACATCTGCTCATCAATAATCTTTGCTTTTGCCTCCAGAATGCTGATGGCATACTGTGCCTGCAGCATATACTGATCTTTTTGCATCGCATTTCTTATATTTTCAATTTCCTGTTGTATGATACTCACCCCTTTGTGTCTCATTTCCTATATCTTTTTATTTTATCAATCCCAGAACATTCTCACAAGTCTTTCTTTGTTAATTTAAAGTAAAAACTATTGTTGCTCGCACTCCTTACTTTTTTGTTCTGAATACTTCTGTTGCTCATATACTGATATCAAATGATTTCAATGCAGGTATGACTATGGACAAATGGAACTGGAAAAAAATGCTCGGCATGGTGCTGCTGCTTGTCGGTTCATTCGCGGCCGGAAGTCTCGCCGGCAAACTCACCGCTTCCAATCAGGAATCACAAAAGGCTTCTGCAATTCTCTCCGCCGACGGTGACTGGGGATTAAGCTTTCCGGAAAACGGAAAACCTCCCGTCACAAACGCCACCGTCGAAGAGCTAAAACAATACGATACATACTACATGGAAGATACACAGGAGAAAAAAATCTATCTAACCTTTGACTGCGGGTATGAAAACGGAAACACAGAAACGATTCTGGATGCCCTCAAAAAACACAAGGCCCCCGCCACCTTCTTCGTCGTCGGACACTTCTTAAAATCAGAGCCAAATTTGATTCGGCGAATGGTCGAGGAAGGTCACATCGTCGGAAACCATACCTGGTCCCATCCGGATATGACAAAAATCTCCTCGTTAGATGCCTTTTCCAAAGAGCTCTCCCAGGTCGAAGAACTCTACAAGGAAACCACCGGCAAAGATATGGTGAAATTTTACCGTCCTCCGCAGGGAAAATACAGCACCCAAAATCTGAAAATGGCACAGGAACTAGGCTACAAAACCTTTTTCTGGAGTCTTGCCTATGTAGACTGGAATCAAGATCAGCAGCCAACGCAGGAAGAAGCCTTTGACAAACTGTTAAACCGCGTCCACCCGGGTGCCATCGTCCTTCTTCACAATACCTCCTCCACCAATGGGCAGATTATGGATGAACTCCTGCAAAAATGGGAAGATATGGGCTACACCTTCCACTCTCTCGAAGAACTTATTTCCGAGACCACTTGAAAAGAAGAGCCAGTGCAAACACTACAAACTTCCTGTTTTGCACTGACTCTTTTCGTATTAATCAACCGCTATAAAATCAAATATATACGGAAGTTCTCCCTCTTTTTAAAAATCCAGCTCCTCCAGATTCAATTTTAATTCCTTCATCTTATCGCGAAGTTCCATTGCCGCCTCAAAATTCAATTCCGCAGCCGCCGCTTTCATCTTCTTCTCCACATCCGCAATCAGCTTCTCCAGTTCCATACGGCTCATAGATTCCGGGTCTTTCTTCAGGACATCTTCCGTCTGAGCCACCGTCTTCGAAATGCTGATCAAATCACGCACTGCCTTCTGAATCGTTTTCGGGGTAATTCCATGCTCCTCATTATACTGCATTTGAATCTCCCGTCTTCTCTGTGTCTCATCGATTGCTTTTCGCATCGAATCTGTAATCGTATCGGCATACATGATGACGTGTCCCTCGCTGTTTCGGGCCGCCCGCCCAATCGTCTGAATCAGAGAAGTCTCCGAGCGAAGAAACCCTTCCTTATCTGCATCCAAAATCGCTACTAACGTAATTTCCGGTATATCCAAACCTTCTCGAAGAAGATTAATGCCTACCAGTACATCAAACACATCAAGACGCATATCGCGGATAATCTCCGAGCGCTCCAGCGTATCGATATCCGAATGCAGATACTTCACACGGATGCCCACATCCTTCATATAGTCCGTCAAATCCTCCGCCATGCGCTTCGTCAGCGTTGTCACAAGAATCTTGTGCCCCTGGTCAACTTCTTTGTTGACCGCTCCAATCAGATCATCAATCTGTCCCTCGACAGGGCGCACCTCCACATAAGGATCTAAAAGACCGGTAGGCCGGATGATCTGCTCCGCACGCATCATCTCATGCTCCGCCTCATAAGTTCCCGGTGTCGCCGACACAAACATCACCTGATCGATCTTACTTTCAAATTCCTCAAAATTCAAGGGACGGTTATCCTTCGCAGAAGGCAGGCGAAATCCATAATCCACCAGCGTCTGTTTTCTGGACTGGTCGCCGGCATACATGCCCCGCACCTGCGGCACAGTGATGTGTGACTCATCAATAATCAGAAGAAATTCGCCGTCAAAATAGTCCATCAGCGTATACGGCGCCTCTCCCGGCTCCAATCCGGCAAGATGCCGCGAATAATTCTCAATACCGGAACAAAATCCCGTCTCCTTCATCATCTCCACATCAAAGTTCGTCCGTTCTGCGATTCTCTGTGCCTCAATCAGCTTATCCTCGCTCTTGAAATATTCCACGCGCTGGGCCAGTTCCTCTTCAATCGCATTCACCGCACGCAAAATCTGCTCCATCGGCACAACATAGTGCGATGCCGGGAAAATCGCCGCGTGATTCAATTCACACTTCACATCCCCCGTCAGCGTATCAATTTCCGTAATCCGGTCAATCTCATCTCCGAAAAACTCCACGCGCACTGCCGTATCGGTCGCATTCGCCGGAAAAATCTCCACCACATCTCCGCGCACACGAAACGTTCCGCGGTGAAAATCCATATCGTTGCGGTCATACTGTATATCAATCAGTTCCCGCAATACTTCATCTCTATCCTTCTCCATCCCCGGACGCAGAGAAATAATCATATTTTGATAATCCTTCGGACTTCCAATTCCATAAATACAGGAAACACTCGAAACAATGATGACATCCCTGCGCTCACTAAGCGCCGCCGTGGCAGACAGACGCAGCTTGTCAATCTCGTCATTGATTGATGAATCCTTTGCAATGTAAGTGTCGCTGGACGGCACATACGCCTCCGGCTGATAATAATCATAGTAGGACACAAAATACTCCACCGCATTCTCAGGGAAAAACTCCTTGAATTCTCCATAAAGCTGAGCGGCTAAGGTTTTATTGTGTGCCAGTATTAATGTAGGCTTATTCAAAGCCTGAATGACGTTCGCCATTGTAAACGTCTTGCCCGAACCCGTAACGCCCAATAAAGTCTGGCATTGATTGCCTTCCTGAAAACCTTTGACCAGTTTCTCGATTGCCTGCGGCTGGTCGCCGGTGGGCTGATATTGGGCATGTAACTTAAATGTATTCATCGAACCACCTCCATTTGTGACCTGAAAGAAAGTTTGTCTATTCGCCCAAAATTCGTGTAATTGGGATTTCAATTATAACATACAAATAGAAAAAAGTACAGACAAAATCGAACTTTTGTTCTATTTTCCCCATAAGCAACCTGCCCGCGTTTTTCGCACGGCTCCCCGCACTGTTGATTTCCTTTCTGATTGTCTCCATCTGCCCTGCTCTGCTCCCATATTTTTCTGCCTCCTTCTAAACGCAAAAAAAGACGCATGAAACAGTTACATTCCATACGCCTTAATGCTTTTGATTTTCTATTCTATTTTACTTTTGATGACGGATGATCCACTGCAGAAGTTCCTGGGCACCGATTTTCCCAGATGCTAACGCTAAGATGGTATCGCTCAATTCCTGCTGGCTGTACGTCAGTTCATAACCATTTAGCGCCAGAAATACCAGCATTACATGAGTGCCTATCCTTTTATTCCCGTCTACCATTGCATGGTTTTTTACCAAGCCATAGCATAACTGCACTGCTTTTGCTTGAATACTCGGATATAGTTCCTCCCCGCCAAATGACTGAAAAGGGTTATAAAGCGCAGATTCCAACATCCCCTCATCGCGGACGCCCTGGCTTCCTCCCGTCGTTTCAATCAAGCGCTCATGGAGCATTAGCACCTGTTTTTTTGTCAGCGTAATCATTTCGCAAGCACCTCATATGCCTCCATGTTCTGCCGGATCAAACGCTCGGAGATAGCAAGCACATCCTCTGTGGACGCGGTTTTCTCTTTTTCCGCCTTACCAAAATCAATCACAAGATACCGGGGAACATTATTTTTTAAAATCACTGCTGTTCCATGTTCATCCACCAGCTTTGTCACTCTGGAAAAGTTCTGGTTCGCCTCCGTGATAGAAATCATTGTATCTGTATCTATTATCATTTCTCATGCACCTCGCTTTCGTACTTATAGTATACGTAAATTCTAGCTAGAATACAACATATTTTCAAAGATTTCTCACCTCACCTTGCAGAACAATGGATTTCCCAACACGCTGAAACCATTTGACACTTCTGTTTTAGTGAAAAATACAGAGTCTGTGAATCTCACATGGCTGAAGTCTTCCAGTCACCTAAAGTATCATATTCGCAAATAGCACGATAATCGGAATCGCAATCAGTGTTCGCTCAAGGGCTTTTTGTCCTCCAATCAGGATGATTAATGAAGCAGTTCCGCCATTTTTGCCAGTCTGACAATCGCCTCATCGAGTGTTTTCTCTTCTCTTGCAAAATGAAGGCGAATCAGATTGTTGACCTCTTCCTTGAAAAAGCTAGAACCCGGAACTGCCGCTACTCCAATGTTTCGAATCATCCACTCACAGAATTCCAAATCTGTATACCCCGCAAACTGAGGAAGGTCAAGAAACTCCTAAATATCAATCAGCACGAAGTAGGTTCCCTGCGGCACGTTATGCTTCAGTCCGATACGATCAAGTCCATCCAAAAAGTACTTTCGTTTCTTTGTGTATGTCTCCAGAAGATTTTCATAGTAAGATTCTGGAAAATTCAGTCCTGTCACGGCTGCTTCCTGTAATGGGGCTGCTGCACCTACCGTCAGGAAATCGTGCACTTTTTTCGCTGCCTCAATCACCTCTGCAGATCCAATCAGATAGCCGAGACGCCATCCTGTGATAGAGTATGTCTTGGAAAGGGAATTGCAGGTGATGGTGTGCTCGTACATCCCCGGAAGAGATGCCATACAAGTGTGATGATTCGGTGCGTAAACCATATGCTCATACACTTCATCTGTCACAACAAACGCATCGTATTTTACTGCAAGTTCACCAATCTGCATCAATTCTTCTCTGGTGAACACTTTTCCGCACGGATTAGACGGATTGCAGACGATAATTGCTTTTGCACCATCCTGAAAACCTTTTTCAATCAGGCTGATGTCAAAATGATATTCCGGCGGAACGAGAGGAATGTAAATCGGGTCTGCACCGGACAAAATCGCATCTGCACCGTAGTTTTCATAAAATGGTGAAAATACCATTACCTTATCTCCTGGATTGCAGATGGTCATCATCGCACACATCATCGCCTCCGTACCACCGCAGGTTACGACGATTTCTGTATCAGGATTAATCGTTCTTCCGATGGCTTTTCCCTGCTTGCGGGCAAGAGCCTTTCTGAAATTCTCCGCACCAAAGGTGATGGAATACTGGTGAGGTCCCTGATAGGCGCCTTTCGCCAGCGCATCCATGATTTCCTGCGGCGGGTCAAAGTCCGGAAATCCCTGAGACAGATTAATGGAATCATATTCATTGCTGATGCGTGTCATTCGACGAATGACAGAGTCTGTAAATGTTCCCACACGTTCACTTAATTTTGGCATTATTTTTTCCTCCTGCATTTATCTCAAAACTGCGCGCCCAAAGGCATACATCTCTTCTAAAAATACCACATCCTGTGGCTGCAGATCATTCAAATCATCTACACTCAAAGAAAAATAGTCTCTTTTCTGCTCCCGTTTACGAACTACAATAAGATTATCATCACCACAACGCTTTCCCGCACGCAGCATCCACTCAAACCGGTCATAATAATCCAACCCGACTTCCTCAAGCAATTCCCACAAATCTTCTCTGGAGGGACTTGGGGTTCTCATTTCTATGAAAGAAGGGGTCAGATTTACTCTATAATACTGTTCTTTTCGATGCTCCAGATCAATTCCAGGAATTCCAGAAAAAATCCCCTCTGGCAACTGTTCAATCATGCCCCAATATGGTGAGATCACATACTGGTTATTCTTTTTTATAAATCCCCAGTTTCCCCCATGACGATCAAAATTCCCATTCAGAGCATCTACGATAAACATATCCCAAAATCTGCTGATTGTCTCCGAGACATTTGTCAATTTTGTATTATCCATCAAGATCTGCTGAATATCCTGATAACTATACTGATATAATTCTTTATCCTGCTCCAAAGTACTCTCACCCACATCATTAAAATGCACCAAAATTTCATACTTTCTTTCTGCACCTGAAAAAAATATATCTTTATTAATCGAGTAATCTGAATAATCCTTCATAGTTATTCACCTTCCCATGTCAATTGAATGCATCCTATTTTGAAAATCCTCCATCTCCTCTGAGACTTTTCCTCTTACCTCCTCGGGTATATGTTTGGAATAAACAGCTTCAAAAATACCTTCTTTCACACCGATATCAATGTCATCCCCCTTTAACTTTCCTGACACGTACAAATCAAAAATATGTTCATAGATTTTATCCGCATTAAATTTGACGGATGCAATGACTGTATCTGGATATTCCTTGGTTGAATCGCTGCAAAATCCAATAATTTTTGCATCTTTCTCCTGCGCAGCCTGAATACATCCAAGTCCTGCCTCGTTTGTATACACAAACAGCATATCCACACCGCTTTCTATCATCTGATTTGCGATTTTTCGTCCCAAATTTTCATCTGCCCAACTGTTTGTGTACGCACGATAGGAAGACTCATACACAATCCCCCTTTTCTGCAAAAGTCCTTTCATGTTTTTTTCATACACATCCAGCAGTTGTTTCATAGCAGAATTTGGATATCCGGCAATCATTCCGATGTTTCCATTCTCCTCTATATTTCCTGCAATCACAGAGGCAAGATAGCTGGCTTCATACTCTTTGATGTTAATCAATGCAATATTGCTGTGTTCACACTTACTTCCATTAATGATACAAAAGGTTGTGTCCGGATAACTCGGAGCAACAGTATTCACAGCCTCATTAAACTGCATACCAGATGCCAGAATCAAGTCGTATTTTTGTTTTCCATAATATGCAAGCATCAGTTCAAATTCCGTTTCCTGAACATTAAATTCACATTTTATATCAATGTTATATTTTTCCCTGCATATTTTTACTCCTTCATAATTCATATCGTTCCAGCTCAGATCACCGATCTCCCCTGGAAACAACACGACTATTTTACTGTCTTTCAAATTTTTTTCTGACTTCGTACCAGCGACACTACAACCACCAAAAAACAACGTAGTTATCATTATGGCACATAGTCCATATATACATAGTACTACATGTTTTTCACTGCTCTTTCGTCCCCATTTTCTCACTTTTTTCTCCTCACACATAACATAAAATATTTCTTATCGTGTTCATTTTATGATTTAGGTGTCAAAACCTTGATTACGGATTGTTTCGTGCTACGCACTCCCACAATCCTGCCCCCCATTCGCAATCCATGGGGCCCCCGCCCCACTTCTTGCTCATGTGGGGCGTGTCAATAAGGTATACCTCCACTTACATGCAAGCATGACGTGGAGAATACCTTTTGACACTGTAATCATTTTATTATAGTATACTTTTTCCTCTTTTTAGTATCAATAGCATGTATTTTATTTTGATACTTTTCTATATACAGTAAAAAACCCTTCGTCAAAACGGCGAAAGGTTTTTCTGAATTTGTATTCATAACTATATGACTTTGTCAATATAAGTTTTTCGATGAAGGAATTTTCCTGCTCCTTTTTCCCCAACAAACTGATGGTCTTTTACGATTATGTTTCCTCTCTGCATAACAAGAGAAATATCACCCTGAATTTCAAATCCCTCGTAAGTGGTGTAATCACCTGCACCATGCATGTTCGATTGTTCAATTTTGGTGGATGCATCCGGGTCAATCAAGACAAGGTCTGCATCTGCTCCCGGCTGAATCATTCCCTTTTTCGGTGCCAATCCATAAATTTTACAAGGATTGGTGCATAACAGTTTCACCAGCTGATTGATGGTGATTCTGCCTTTACAAACGCCCTCGGAGTACATCAGCATCAGCCGTTCCTCCACTCCCGGAGCTCCGTTTGGACATGCGGTAAAATCATCTTTTCCCATCTGTTTTTCGATACCATAGTTAAACGGACAGTGATCGGTCGCAACAACTTGAATCGAACCATCTGCAAGTCCTTCCCACAAAGCCTCACAATCTTCTTTGGTTCGAAGAGGCGGTGACATGATATATTTCAGCCCATCTTCTCTCTCATAGCATTCTTCTGTCAGAACCAGGTACTGCGGACAGGTTTCCACAAGAATATTCTTCTGCCCTTTTCTTCTGGCCTCGCGAACTGCCTCAAGACTTTCTTTGCAGGAAAGATGAACAATGTAGACCGGCGCATCACCTGCCATATGTGCAAGCTTCAATACACGCTCAACTGCTTCCGCCTCTACAAGGTTCGGTCTGCTCTTCGCATGATAAATCGGGGCTGTCTTTCCTTCCTCTTTGTATTTTTTTCTCAGAAATTCTACCACATCATGATTTTCACAATGGAATGCCGTGATTCCATTGATTTCTTTCATCTTTGTAAGAATCTGAAGCACATCCGCATCGTTTAACTTAAAGCCATAGGTCAAGTACGCTTTTACGCTCGGAATTCCATCTGCCGCCATCGTCTCCAGTTCATCCAGAATTGCCTGATCTACATGCTGTGCCACACCATGCAGTCCATAATCAATGACTGCTTTTCCTTCTGCGAGTTTTTTATAGACATCTGCCTGATAATGAAGCGGAATTCCTGCTGGTCCAAATGCCATATGATCCACAATCGACGTCGTTCCTCCACAGACAGCAGCCACAGTACCGTCATAGAAATCATCGACCGCTCTTGCAATTCCGACATCCAGATCCATATGCGTATGTACATCTACTGCACCTGGAAGCACATACTTCCCTCCTGCATCGATTACCTGTGCATTTTCTGCCTCCAGATTTTCACCAATACATACGATTTTTTCATCTTCAATCAAAATATCAGCTAAATAGCTTGCATCTTCTGCAACAATGGTTCCATTTTTTACTAATATTTTCATAAAGTTCTCCATCTCCTTTTTATTTCCTTACTGCTTTTAAATAAATGAAATAAACAAGTCCGGCTCCAATACTTCCGACAACGTATGCGTTATCAAATACAAATCTTAATGCCGGAACAAATTTTCCTGCCGCGATGATCACCGTAAATAACAGAAAAATTACAATGATTTCCACATTCCATCCAGACTTATAATAGTATTTTCCACCATCTTCACGGTACAAATCCACCAAATCTACTTTCGTTTTATGCTCAAACAAATAAGCTACCAGATATAATCCGGAAATCGGTCCCAACAATGCACCCAGCAAACCGCATACATTGTAAATCAGATCATATGCGCTTGCTAATGCATTCCATGGCTGTGCAAACAATGCCATTACTGCTGCGATTAGAGCCGCCGTCTTATAAGAAACCTTTTTAGCAAACAATGTAGAGATTACGTTGGTCGGCGGTACTAAGTTTGCAGCAACGTTGGTCGTCAGTACTGCCATAATGATAAACAGTGAAAAAATTACTACAATCAGTGGATTATCAAACTTACTTACCAGAACTGCCGGCTCCCAAATTGCTTCATGGAATGCCAAAGATGCTCCCGCCGTTCCGCAGATTCCTACAAAAGAAATAAACGCAGTCATAATCGGTGCACCTGCAACCTGTCCGATAATCTGTGATTTCTGTGTTTTATTGTTTCTTGTAAAATCTGCCATTGACAAAGCGATTCCACCATCAAATGCAATCATTGAAGACAAGGCAGGGAAAAATAATTTCCAGAAATCTGCTCCTTCTGCCCCCTGAATTGATGGTTCAGACAATAAATTGGCAACACTCCAATCCGCACATGCAATTGCCCATACAATTACAATAAAGCTCAATACGATCAACACTGGGGCTGCGAATTTCGCAAGTTTCTGTACTGCTTTCGAACCTGATCCGGCAATATATACGTTCATTGCCCAGAAAATCAAAAATGAAATAAACAATCCTTTGAATCCCAGATTCCCCCAAACCGGGATAAATGTTGACAAAATGGTATTTAACGCCTGTCCGCCAATCCATGCCTGGACACCAAACCAAAAACATCCAAGAATTCCACGAACCAAAGACGGTACGATCGTTCCTTTGGACCCAAATACCAACTTACACAACATTGGATAAGACACTCCATACTTTGTCCCAAAATGTCCTAATATTACTGCAAATATCATAACCAGTGTATGTCCCAGCACAATCGTAAACAACGCCTGTGCCCAGGACATTCCAGACACGATCAATCCGCTGGCAACCTGGTATACCGCAATGGATACAATCATTCCAATCCATAGATTGGCCATATCCCATGTTCCCCATGTCCTTTCCTTTTTTCCGATTGGCTTTGTTACATCTGTGTAATTGTTTTTGTGCTTCTGGATTTCCTCAACACCAGCCGCTGTCAGTTCTACAATATCGCCATCTTGTACCTGAAATGCACTCATGATTTGTTCCTCCTTTTACGAACTCCCTTTCTTTTGTGTTTTTATTCTATACAATTCGCAAAAAATCAACAAGGAAACAAATCTACAAATTCGTACATTTTTCACATATTTATTTCCATTTTTTCCATTCTATCATAAAATATGGATAAAATCCATGTACTTTTTTCTGTACATCCCATACAAACCTCACTAATTCATTTTATTTCTATATTCACTTGGCGTCTGCCCATACTTCTTTTTAAAAATATTACTGAAATACCTAGCATTTCCAATGCCTATCAGCTCTGCGATTTCTGCAATGCTGTACTCCGGTCTTTTGAGATAATCTCTCGACTTTTTTAAGCGATAATCCGTAATATACGTTGATATATTCTCCCCTGTATGCTGTTTGAACAGATTACTCAAATAATTTGGCGTAACATAAAGATGGGAGGCAATGTCTTTTACGGAAATTTTGCAGGCGTAATTTTTCTCTATATACTCGACCGCTTTCATGACAAGAAGATTTCCGACCTCAACCTTCTCTTCCGTCAAATCATCTTCTTTCTTCTGACGAAGTTCTTCCACCTTTTCCAATACCTGTATTAATTCTCTTGGATTTGTGGGCTTTAACATATAACGAAACACACCGAGCTCGATTGCCTGCTGAGCAAACTGAAAATTCCCATATCCGCTGATGATAATGACATAAGTTTCCAAATTCTTTTCACGAAGTCGTGCAATCATTTCTAATCCATTCATCTCCGGCATTTTAATATCAGTAATGATCACATCGACATGATGATCATCCAGATATTCCAATGCTGATATTGCATCCTCAAATGTCGCCACCACATTCCATGCAATGTGCCTTGCCAGCATATGACTCAAACCATTTCTGATTTTCGGCTCATCATCAATAATCACAAGATCCATTTTCCACACCCTCTCTCATTTTCGTCTGTGCTATCCACAAAATAACTTCTGTACCATTCTCCATAGAACTTTCGATTTCCATATGGCTTTCTGCTCCAAAACACAATTCCAATCTCCGTTGTATATTTTTCATACCAATACGATCGTATTGTTCGTCATCACCTGAAATTCCTGCCTTCAATTTCTCCAACTTTTCCTCAGGCATCCCAACTCCATCATCTTTTACCGATATTACCAGAAAATTTTCTTTCAAAAATGATTGTACCCTTACCGTTCCTCCCTCTAACTTCGGTTCAATTCCGTGAAGTACTGCATTTTCCACAATTGGCTGCAAAATCAACTTTGGCACAATGTAATGCAGAGTATCTTCCGCAACATCGAGTTGATAATTCAGCCGTTCCTCCATTCTGTTTTTTTGAATGCACAAATAACTGTCTGTATACTGCATTTCATCCTGTAAAGGTACCATACCTTCTTTTCCGCTGATGGAATATCTTAAAATAGATCCCAATGAGATTACAACATCGCTGATATCCATTTCTCCGCGTTCAATCAGCATCCAATTAATCGAATCCAGCGTATTATACAAAAAATGAGGATTAATCTGTGCCTGTAAAGCTTTAATCTCTGCATTTTTTTGCGAAATTTTTTCCTGGTATACCTCACAAATCAACTGTTTTATTTTCCGAACCATAAAATTAAAGGTTGAAAAAAGAAGTCCGAATTCATCCCGACGGCTGTCCAAAATTTCTACATCAAAATTTTCCTGCTGCACCTCATGCATTCCATCCAGAAGCTTGGTAATTGGTTTTGTAAATGTATAGGAAAATAACAGTACAAAATACAAAGCAATCAGAACTGTGATTGCCACCAGAAAAGAAATGGATTTTTTTAATTCGGATAATTGAGGAAAAATATCATCAATTGATACGATAGAATATGTTTTCCAACCAGTAACGCCATTGTACTGACCACAAATATAGTAACTTTCTCTATCCAGATTAAATTCAAAATTTTGTGATCCTTCCTTAAAAATCTTCTCTACCTCATCCAGCCAGTCCAGTTGAATTTTATCACTGCCACATACAATCTGTCCTGCTTTGTCCACAATCAGCATATACTGATTCGAAGCAACACTTTGATTATTCAACAGCAAACTCTTAAACACATCCGGATTTAATTCAATCACAAGAATTCCACGAACCTTATCTTTTGTCTCACTTGGAACAGCTTTTACCATCGTCACAACTTCTTGTTCAGAATACAAAGCACATCCCATGTCCAGCCATGATTCCCCTTCCGGATCAGCCAAAGCCTTCTGATAACATAATTCCAAACGTTTACAATCCGGCGTTTTATCCTCTGTCTCCAGATAATGATAAACCATCTTCCCCTGGTCATCAAATACGGCGACATCCGAAACTGCTTCTATAATCTGTGCATAATCCACAAACCATTCCTGCATCGTTTCTCTGCTCTGTGAATCACCGGTAAATACATCTTCACTCAGCTGTCTTTCTACTGTTCTCTCTGCGAATTTTCCAACATTTAATGCCCAGAAATTAATATTGATATCAATCCGATTAATGGTATCGGACATCTCATTCTTTTTATTTTCAATTACCATCGTCCTGGATGATTCATAAGACTGAAAACCAATGCTAAATCCCAGTATAATCACAGTTGCAGCAAACATAATGGCCAGTTTTTTCCGGACCGACATTTGATTCATCACACTCCCTATTCCACATTTCCAGTTTTTATTTACTTCTGACAAAAACAAGTCCCCCACTGAATGCTCTGTGCATTGAAAGAGAAGGACTTATCTGATTCTATTATTTTCACATAATATTTTATTCGCTAAACTTAGGTGAATGAATTCTGTAACTCCCATTTTGAGCTAAGCCAATAAGGTTGGAAAGTTTGGATTTTCATCTATTTCTTGAATCCCGTCCTGTGAATAACTCAAAAATATTAACTACTTCACAGGCACTTAATCTGCTTAGACAACGAGGATATACCATCAAAGATGATACTGTTTCAGTTATCTGATTAGGTATTGTGTTTATATTTTCTTTTTGAAGCCACCGAAAGATGGCTTGTTTGCTATGCTCTTTTGTCTTTGGCTATCCACTACTTTTTTGTTTCAAACTTACTCTTCTGTAATCTCACCCTCAAAAGACCGAATCACTTTGCACGGATTTCCAACTGCAACACAATTGGCGGGAATCGAACGTGTTACCACACTTCCAGCTCCTATGACGCTGTTTTCACCGAAGTCCCCTAATTCATAATACATAAAAACCTCCAGAAAGTATCTCACTTAAATTTACGTTATATATACAATTATAGCGCATATTCAGGAGATTTTCTATCTAATTTAGAACATTAATCGTTACTCCGCTGAAAATATGTTACTGTTCACACCACTTTATAAATTTGAAGTGCTATAATAAGGTTGTAACACAGAGAGCTAATAAGATATAATAATCCTATAAGGAAGAGATGTCTTCGTCTGCGCAATGGACTGCAATTAGAAGACATCATAGAAACTGTCAGAGATGAATCAATGAAAGAAAGGAGAGCTGCATGCGCATTGAAATCGCAGATGAATTTTCTTTGTTTAAAATAGTTAACAGCGGTCAATGTTTTCGCGCTGTTGAATTAGCAAACAACCATTACTTATTTATCCACAATGAAAATGTCCTCTTCATTCACCAAAAATCCCCGAACAAATTTGAAGTGAATGTTGACATGCAAACATGGAATGATGTTTGGCACCCATATTTCGATTTGGACAGAAACTATTCTTCTATTCGACAAACAATCAATTCAACAGATATCTTTATGAAAAAGGCTGCTCTAGAGAGTGCTGGCATTAGAATTCTCCGCCAGGATCCCTGGGAGATGTTAATCAGTTTTATCATCTCACAACGAAAAAATATTCCTTCGATTAAGCATTCTATTCATATGATTGCCGAAAAATGGGGAACACCGATCAATACCGATGTTGGTGTATTGTATACATTCCCAACGCCACAACAGATGGCAAATGCTACTGAAGATGATCTTAAGGAGTGCAAGGTTGGCTATCGAGCATCCTATATCCTCCACGCAATACACATGTTGATTGACAAACACATAGATTTGGACGCACTACACTCATGTGACTATCCTACTATTATAGAAGCACTTACAACAATCAAAGGCGTTGGAGTAAAGGTCGCAAACTGCATAGCTTTGTTTTCATATGGACAACTTTCAGCCGTTCCTATTGACACTTGGATTAAGAAAATAATATCTGAAAAATACGCAGGCATTGATCCTTTCCATGGCTACGGAGAAGTTGCAGGATTGATGCAGCAGTACGCATTCTACTACGCGCAAACTCACAAGGAAGAGTTCTCCCATGACTGATACTATCGCAGTTAGCAAAGGGCTGTCTATTGCAAGATATTGAGCAATAGACAGCCCTGAAATTCTCATCTCAGGAAGCTGCCGCTTCTTTTTCCTTTTCATTTTTTGTTTCACGTCCCAGAAGGAAGTGGACAATTTTTACCATTTCTTCATCTAGGATTCGTTGTGTTCCCCGTACCGAGGTCTAAAGCAACAACTACTGTTATCTTTCTCACAATCACTTTTTCCTTGTGATTTTCACCGATTTTGTTGAAACTGAAAAACTCTACAAAGTGCGTAAATTCAAGGATTTCTAGGTATCTTTCCTTTGTAGTCCCACCACAGTCTCAACGGTACTTTCATTGTCCCAACTTAATTCTTCTGTTTCCGCACCATTGAAATACACCGGAAAACGGAACTTAATGTGCTTCAGGAATCTGCCATCCGGCTGCTCCTGCTCATAAATGTCTACCTGTTCTACAAAGCTGTTTAAAAATTCTTTTTTCTCCAGATCAGTGAACTTGTCATATAGTTTATCAAAATACAGCAAGAATTGGTAGACGTTATCTTCTGATATTTTTTTCTCATAAAAACGGTCTGTAATATCCAGGCTGTCCATCTGCTGTCCGAGCCGGTTCTTTGCCCCGGTCAGCTGTCGGTGCTGCTTTTCCAATTCTTCAATTTCCTTTTCCACTTCCGATGTGTCAATCCTTGCACCGATTTTACTCAAAATGGCTTCTTCAAATTTAGGATTCCTCACTAGCTTCCGGATTACTTCTTCTACCGCATCGTTCACCTTATCTTCGCTCCACTGTTTGCGGTAACTGCAATTATGTCCATCCACCAATCTCCGATGCTTGCAGGCATAATAAAAATAATCCTTATATAACGTACCGTCCTTTCGTTTTTTCCGATTGACATTCCCATACATTCCACTGCCACACAGAGGGCATTTTAAAATGCCGGATAAGATATGTTCATGTTCCAGGCTGTGTGTCTTTTCATAGGATACCCCTGTTTTCTGGCGTTTCTGGTGTGCCAGTTCCCAATCCTCTTCGGAAATGATTCCTTCATGAATACCATCGTTCAGCATATATTTTTCCTGCTTCACAATCCGGTATTCATTTCTTGTTCCGGGAACTTTCTCATTCTTTCTGCGGCCAAATGCCAGCTTTCCACAGTAGATTGGATTATCTAGAACCCCTTTAATGAAAGAAGTAGCAAAAGCATCCAGTGTATTATTCTGTCTCTTTTTCTTTTTATATCCATGCTGGTTCAGCCATGAGGCAGTGGCACTCATTCCCATATTGGTATGGATAAATTTATCATAGATCAGCCGGATCACCTCTGCCTCATCCTCTGCAATCTGGAGTTCTCCATTCACCAGTTTATAACCATATGGGGCAAATCCACCGTTCCATTTTCCTTCTCTGGCTTTCTGTTTCCGGCCTTCCATCGTCTGCACCAGAATATTCTCACGTTCAATTTCTGCCACCGCTGACAAAACGGAAATCATCAGCTTTCCGCTGTCTTTGGAACTGTCAATGCCATCCTCTACACAGATCAGATTTACTCCAAAATCCTGCATCCTCTGCAATGAATTCAAAACATCCGCAGCATTACGCCCAAAACGGGAAAGCTTAAATACCAGCACAAACTGTACATCATCCGTACCATCTTCAATATTGTCCAACATACGCTGAAATTCCGGTCTGCCTTCTACACTTTTGCCGGATTTCCCTTCATCCGCAAATTCCTGTACAATCTCCAT